>CALKTZ010001193.1 GCA_937997355.1 uncultured Planctomycetales bacterium
GGATCGTCCCGACGACAAGGCTTGATGCATCGACCGTGACCGTGGTGCTCGATCCGGCCGAGTTCACGCTCTTGATGACGGGCGCGACCTGCCCGTTATTTCCGCCCGACTGGAAGACGATCGCCTGATCGTTCTGGAAGATCGAGTTGACCCGGATGCTGTTGCCGGTCCCGGTGTTGACGATCACCGCGGTGCCGTTCAGGGAGATGGCATTGTTGGTGATCGTGTTGTTGTTGGTCTGGATGAGGATGCCCGCGCCGGCGAAGTTGGTGATGCTCAGGCCCCGGATGATGCTGCCGTCCGAATTCGTGCCGAGAGTCAGGCCATCGAACGACTGGCCTCCGCCGTTGATGATGATGACCGGGGTGCCGGAATAGCCCGCCTGGCTGGTGCCGTCGAGGATGACGGGGCTGGTGATCGTGGGGAGGGCGTGGCCCGCGCTGACGTTGAACGTGAAGGGCGCGCTCCCCGTGAGGGCGAAGGAGATCGTGTCGAGGCCGGGGTTGTTGTTGGCGTTGATGATGGCGGCGCGGAGCGAGCCGGGGGTCGGGGCGGCGTCACTCCCGTTGTCGGCCGTGGTGGTGACGAGGAACGGATTGGCGACGACCACGAAGTTCGCGAACTGGGAGGTGTTGTTGGCGGCCGGCGGGATGGCCGCCGGCGAACTGGTGGCGGTGGCGGTGATCGTCTGGCCGATCGGGACCGTCACATTCGACAGCGTGACGATGATGCTGCCGGCGTCGATGTCCTGCTGCGTCAGGGGGAGGGAGCTGCCGAGGTAGGTGCGGGCCTGGACCTGAGTGTTCGGATCGCCCGCGGCGCTGGCGTAGAAATCGAAGATGGTGCCCACGGCATAGCCGCTCGTCACCACGGTGACGGACGTGGAATTGCCGACCGACTGGGCGTTGCTCAGGGAGGGGGTCTGCTCGTTGTTGTTGGCGCCGCCGTTCAGCACGATCGCCGACGTCTTATTCCGGAAGATCGAGTTGAGCCGGATCAGGTTGCCGTCGCCGTTCGTCGAGACTTTCGTCACCGTCACCGCCGACCCGGTGTTGAAGGCGATGATGTTGCCGCGATTGGCCGCGGTGCCGCCGACCGAATTGTTCGAGGCCCCGTCGATGATGATGCCGTCGCCGTTGCCGTAATCGAGGGTGCCGGTCAGGTCGGTGCCGATCCGGTTCCCCTGGATCGAGTTGCCGGTCGCGGCGGCGCCCGAGATCGACACGCCGGTCGTATTGCCCGAGATCACGTTGCCGACGGTGGAAAGGCCGCCGATCATGTTGTTGGCGCCGGCGATGAAGATGCCGGTGACATTCCCCGCGGCGGAGGGGGGATCGGTGAGGTCGATCCCGAGGTAGTTGTTCTGGATGACGTTCGAATTGGTCAGGACCCGAATGCCCGCCTGGGCGTTGATGATGTCGAAGCCCTTGATCGTGCTGCCGCCCGAATTCGTGTCGAGCGTCAGGCCGTCGAAGCTTTGGCCGTTGACGTCGATCTGGATGACGGGAGCCCCCGCGTAGCCGCTCTGCGAGGTGGCGTCCAGGAACACGGTCCCCAGGATGTGGGGGAGTTCCGCGGCCGGCGTGATGGTCCAGACCCCGTTGGCGAAGTTCTTGTCCCCCTGCGGGATGGCGAACGTGATGCTGTCGGTGCCCGGATTTGCGTTGGCGTTGAGGATCGCGGCGCGGAGCGAGCCGACGATCGGGTTCGTGGCGTCGTCCTCGGTCGTGGTGACGACGAACGGGTTGGTCAGCGCCACCGGGGTGGCGAATGCCGAGGTGTCGTTCTGCGTGAGCGTGGCGTTGGTCGAGCCGGTGTAGATGGCGATGGCGGTGACGACCTGCCCCGCCGGGATCAGCGTGCCGAGGAATGACTTGTTGAAGGTGGCCGAGCCGTTGGCGGGGACGGTGACGGTCGTCGACCCGATGAAGACGCGGGCCTGGATCTGGCCGTTGGAGAGGTTGTCGCCGGGGACGCTCCGGAAGAACTCGATCGTGTAGGTGCTGCTGGAAGAGGCGGGGTTGTTGACCTTCCCCTGGATGCTGGTCAGGTCGTTGGCGGGGGCCGAGCCGGGGACGGAGGTCACGATCAGCCCGGTCGGCGAGGCCAGCCCGTCGTTGCCGCTCGTGTTCAGGTTGATGGCCGAGTTGGTGTTGGCGTAGATCAAATTCTGGGAGATCAGGTTGCCCTTGCCGGAGTCGGCGACGTTCACCGCATTGGCGTTGAACGCGATCGTGTTGGCCTGGTTCGTATTGCTGCCGCCGACGAAATTGCCGGAGGAGGTGATCGAGATGCCCGTCCCATTGCCGAGGCTGGCGCCGTTGCTGTCGGTGCCGATCAGGTTGTTCAGGACGGAGTTGCCATTGCCCGTGAGGCTGATCGCCGCGGTCGAGTTGAAGCCGAAGACGTTGCCGCCGAGGCTCGCCGAGCCGAGGCTCGCCCCGGACCCCGAGGCCACGATCCCGGTCACGTTGGCCTTGTTCACGAGCCCGGTGCTGTCGGTGCCGAAGTAGTTGCCGACGACCAGGGTGTTGTCGGCGACCGAGACGCCCGTCGTGTTTCCGGAGATGAGGTTCCGGCCGCCGAGGGGGGTGATCGAGAGGTCGGGAGTTTCGACCGCGCCGCCGATCGTCACGCCGGTGGCCCCGCCCTGGACGAGGATGCCGGTGGCGTTGGTGGAGACGGTCGTGCCGTCCGCCTTGATCCCGATGAAGTTCCCGGCCAGCACCATGCTCGATGCGCCGACGGTGATCGCGGTGGTCCCCCCGTAGATCGAGAGCCCCGTCACCGTACTTCCCGTGGCCGTCGCCCCAAACGTCAACCCGCCATGGCCGTTCAAATCGAGCTCGGCATGGATGATGGCGTTGGTGCCGATGGATGCCGTATTTTGCGAGGAGCTGTCCTGGGTGTATCCCTCGATCGAGACCTGCTTCTGGATGGTGTCCAGTGCGGTGGCCTGCGTGATCTGCATCGTCTGCAGGCCGGAACCAAGCTGGAAGCGGATCGTGTTCGTCGCCGTGCCCGTGGCATTGAGATCCGCGATGACCGCGCGCAGCGTCCCGGCCGTTCCATCGTCGACGGTCTTCGTGACCGTAAAAAGGGAGAGCAGGGTTCGGTCTTCACAACGATCGAAGCTCAGGTAAGCCGATGATTTGCGTCCGGTGCTCCGAGTCCGACGTCCCTTCAGATTCGTCCACTTCATTGTGTCGGCCCTTCAGTCATTCGCGATTTCTTGGCTGGGATGGATTCCGATTTCCGATGCGGCCGGCGGTATGAATTCCGGCAGGGCGGTGAATGGCCACACCCGTGATGAAAATAACGATCATTCGGAGCGGGTGAAGGAGTCCATCCCAGCCCCCGCGAACTGACCTGCTCTGACCCTCACGAGACAATCCTTCGTGTTGCCTCGGCACTTCTCCGGCCTCCGGCCGGTGCGATCGATCATCTTTTGGACGAATTGGGACTATCGCCGCGGATTTTCAACTCTTGGCAAACCCAAGACTATCATGTCTTGGATTGGATCGTACATCCCCTCAAGCAATTATTTGCCCCTTAGCTGAATCAGATTTCGCCGATTGGAGCCGAAATCGGAGTCAAAAATTGGGCGGCGAGGGCAAAATCGATCGAGCCAGATATCTCGCCTCGGATACCGATCGGACGACAGCGTCATTTGCGCGATGTTTTCAGATGGTGCCAGTATACCTGCGCAGGTTATCTAATCAACTAACCCAATGGGAATCGCCTATTTTTCCAAAGTGATCAGAAGAAACCGCAAGGTAATGTTTTGGTCGATGGACGTGCATTGTGATTTCTATTGAATCAAGTTGGCTGTTCAAAAATAACTGTTTTAGAAGCGAAGATAGCGGAACTTAATCAATCAAATTCGATTATATGGATTGTGTCGCCATGCTTCGATAACTTGCACGCAAAATCGAATGAGAAAGTCTACGAAACCGTACCGGTTATTGTTTTTTGCGATCCGGAGCCCTGTCAAGTCGGCCAATCGTTATTTTTTACGAAATCGGCAAATGTTTGGCGGCTGGATTATCCGATAGAATCCGCAGGCCGAGTGGTGTATGCGTCGAGTTCGTCGATGCCATCTGACAGTCGGCCGGTCGTCCGCTCCGCAAGTCAGCCGGAACGGAACCTGTGAATCTTGGGGAGTGTGGTTTCGGTCGCCGTCTCATGTCTTCCGACGGCGATCCGAAGCGATCCTCATGAATACCGATAGCCCGTGAATTTCCTGGCAGGCAAAGCGGCTGGGAGCGGGGTCGCGTGTGTCGGCCCGGCGAGGGTTTTCGTTGCAAACCCGCGAATCTGAGGAGGTCCGTTCATGACGTCCCGAAAGGCATGGATAGCCGGGCTTTTGGGCGTTGTCGCCTTAGCGTCGACGCGGCCGGCAGAGGCCCAGATCGGTGGAATCCCGGGGGCCGGCGCGGCGGGGCCCGCGGCCGGTGCTTCGGCGTTGGGTGGGGCCACGTCGGCGCTGGGGGCTGCTCCCGCGGCCGCCCAGCCGGCAACGCTGGGAGGCTTCCTGGGGCTCTCGAAAGCGAATCTGGCGGCATGCAAGGCCAAGATTTGTGCCAGCCAGTTCGGACAATTGCTCAATAGCATGACGGTCCCTGCTTCGGCCTTTACCGGGGGGATCGTCCCGCTCCTCTGCCCCCCGGTGCCGACCGATCAGCAACTGGCCGCGATGCAGGCGATGGGCGCGGGGGGGGCTCAGGCCGTCGCCGCCAAGATCATGAAGGATGAGGCCGACGCCAAGGCCCGTGTGGCCGCGGTCGAGTATCTCGGCACGGTGGATTGCCGGTACTGGAAAGAGGCCCGCGATGCCCTGATCAATGCGTTGCGGTCCGACCGCAATGAGTGCGTTCGCTATGCGGCCGCCAGGGTCCTCGGGAGTGGTTGCTGCTGCTCGAAGGAGGTCATCGAGAAGCTGCGGATCGTGGTCTCCGGCGAGGAAGACAAGGATCCGGCCGAGGCGTCGCCTCGGGTTCGTGCGGCCGCCTTCGCCGCGTTGCAGAACTGCCTGGCCAAGGTCCCCGAAGTGATCCCGCCGGAAGATAACAAGCCGAAGATCGAGATCGAGGGAGGGCCGTCGCCATTGCCCGATACCAGGCCGCAGATCGTGCCCGAGCGATCCGCGATGGCTTCGAGAGATCCCGCGAGCGTCGCGGCCGGCTATGTCTCGCAAGGCGGCCCGGCCCTCTCGCCCGCCGATGAAGCGATGCGGCGTAAGAGCTTCAGCCAGACCGTTGAAGATGCCCGCCGGACGATGTTCGAGATCTCGCAGGCTTCGAGGCCGGTGGTCGTCCTCCCGCCAGGCAAGCAGAGCGTCTTCCACGCCCTGGCGAAGGCCCGCCAGGACGTCGATGTGACGGTTCGTCGCCGAGCGGCCGATCAAGGGGTGGCGGCTCCGACTTCCGCCCCCGCCTCCGGTCACGACCACAGCCAATCGGCACGCGGAGCCATGGCCGATCCCGGCCTCAATCCGACCTCCTACGTCGTGCCGACCAACCGTGCTCGGACGGCCCCCATCGCCGAAATCCCCGCGGAACGGGCCGGGGCGCGAGGCGCGGACAATGCCCAGAACTCGATGAACAAGCGAGGACTGCTGGGGTATCTCATCAAACCGAAGACCCAGGCCGCGCCTTCCGCCGAGTGAGCGTGCCCATCGGCTCGCGGGATTCTCTCGCAGCCGTCCCAAGAGAGTTACGAGACCATACTTTTCCCATCGGATCCCTCATTCTCATGCGGCCCAAAACCCAAACAAATCTCCAGGCCGCGACCGGATCCCGGAATTCCCAACTCATTTCTGAATTTGGTTGGTCCACAGTGAAAGGAGCCTCTCACGTGAAAAGCAGGGCTACGCGGAATCGCCGTCCGTGGTCGTGTGCATGGGCCTTCCTCGCGGCTCTGCTGCCGGTGGCCGAAGGCTGGGCGGACGATGAAGTGACGATCTCGGCCACTCCGGCAAGCGTTGCGAAGAATGGGACCGCGACGACCTCCTCACGATCGAAGAAGTCGTCCTCTCGACCCAAGATTCCGCCGCCCCGGAAATTCATGGCGGAACCGGCGAAAGCCCCGGAAGCCCCCCTTTCCGCAGCCGTCGTCGACTCGGCTGTGAGCAAGTCCGAATCCGCTCCTATCCTGGATGCCGCCCCTTCGCCGCTCACGCAGGGGGATCCGGGCCGGGTTGCCGCCGCGGCCGCTCTTTTGGGCGAGGGACTCGCTCCGGCACAAGATACGGTGGCGGAACCGGCGAAGGCCCTCGAAGTTCCTCCCGCTTCGGCCGCTCCTGAGCCGGCTGTGACCCAGGCTGAAATTGTCCCCGCGCTGAATGCCGCCTCCTCGCCGCTCACGCAGGGAGATCCGAATCGGATCGCCGCCGCCGCGGCACTCCTGGGCGCGGGACCCGCTCCGAATCAAAACTCGATCGCGGAATCCACCCCGGCCGTCGATTCCGGCACGGTGGCGAGCGCCGCGATCGAGCAGGCTTCCGCCCCGGTTGAAACTCCTGCTCCGTTCCCGGATGCTTCGGCTCTGGCGGCCCCGATCTCAAGTTCGGTGCCCGCGGCCCCCGCTCGCGAGGCGGCTCCGGGATCGGACTCGGTTCCGGCGGCAACACCGGCTTCGGCACCGGAATCCGCCCCAGCCTCGACTCCGACTCCCGCCTCCGAAACGGCGGCAGTGCCGGCCCTGGGCGAGGGATTGACCACGGCCGCGGCCGGCGTCGCTACGGCCCGGACCGATTCCAGCGTGAAGAAGACCGGCTGCTCGACGTGCGGCGGTTTTCACAGTACGCTCGACGGCCCCGCGTTCCACCAGTCCTTCGGCTGCTCGAGCGGCCAGTGCGTCCCCGGCCGGAAGGGACCATGCACCGTCCCCGCGAATGACTGCGATACGCTGGTCGGTAACTTCGTGTCGAACCTCTGGCAGTGCCTCTGCTGCCCCGACCCCTGCTATCAGCCCTCATGGGTTCCCGCGGCGAATGCGTCGTTCTTCGCCGATTATGCCCGCCCTCGCACGGTCACCCGGCTCCGATTCGATCGCCTGATGGACATGACCCATCCCGATCGCAATCAATACTTCCTGAAGACGACGAATCCCAACTTTCCGATCACCGTGAAAGGGGCTCGCCGCAATTTCAACGGCCGGGTCCTGTCCGACCCCAGCATGAACATGAGCCAGCTTTATCTCTACCAGGAAGCCGCCGCCGAACGGGCCAGCTTCTTCGTCGAGATCCCCTATCGCCAGATCAATCCTCTCCTCAGCCCGACGCAGGCGGGTTTCGCGGACATGAACCTCGGCTCCAAGGCACTGCTGTTCGATTGCGAGATGCTCCAGGTGAGCTTCCAGTTCCGCACCTTCCTCCCCACGGGCAATGCCCAGATCGGCCTCGGGACGGCGCACGTCTCGCTCGATCCGTCACTCCTCGCCTCGCTCAAGTTGACCCCGGACACCTACTTCCAGGTGCAGGTGGGCAACTGGATTCCGCTGGGCGGGACGTCGAACATCGCGGGCGGCATGGCGTACTGGCTCATGAGCTTGAACCAGGTGCTGACCTACGTCACTCCGGATAGCCCGCTGATCGCCACCCTGGAAATGGACGGCTACTCGTTCCAGAACGGCGGCTGGACCCGATCGTTCATCCCCGCCGGCAGCAACGCCAAGGATTACCTCAGCCGGAGCGGCGACTCCTACTTCAACATCGGACCCGGCCTGCGGCAGTCGATCTGCAACAAGGTTGACTTCGGTGGCGCGATCACCTGGGCGACCACGCTCAACCACTGGGCCGACCCCTGGTTCCGCCTCGAAATGAGGTTCCTGTTCTGATTTTGAAACCCGAAGCAAGTCACGAACGAAGCGGGGGCCTCGGAATGTTCCGAGGCCCCCGCTTCGTTGTTCAGATAGGCCGACGCGTCGCGGCCTACCAAGATCAGTCTTGATCGAGGCTCGACGGGGATTATTTCAGTTTGTCGACGACACGTTTTAGGAATGGTTTCCCGAGGGGGGACGATCGAGTAAGATCGACTCCGAATCCGATCAGGCCGCCGGCGCGGGGGCCGCACGATCGCATGTTGTCCGAGGAGCATCAGCGCATGGCTGGGCAGTCGAGTGGACCCCTGATCGTCGGTGTCGACCTCGGAGGGACGAAGATCCTGAGCGGAGTGGTCGACCCCGACAACAACATCCTCGGACGCGCCAAGCGATCGACCCCGGCGAAGGAGGGGGGCCCCGCGATCCTCGATACCATCGTCGAGTGCGTCGATGAGGCCCTGGAGTCGGCCGGCTTGAAGCGAGACGACGTGGCGGCGGCGGGGATCGGCTCCCCCGGACCTCTTGACGTCAACACCGGCGTGATCCTCTTCAGCGCCAACATGAACGTCAAGAACTATCCGCTCGCGGGGGAGTTCTCGGCCGTCCTGAAGCGGCCGGCGATCCTTCGGAATGACGTCCGCGTGGGGGGATATGCCGAGTTTCGACTGGGGGCCGGCCGGGGCTATCGGAATATAATTTCCGCCTTTGTCGGGACGGGGATTGGCGGCTGTGTCATCCTGGAAGGATCCGTGGTCGAGGGCTCCACGGGAAATGCCGGTGAGCTGGGGCACATGATCGTCCGGGCGGGGGGGCCGCGATGCGGCTGCGGATCGCGCGGCTGCATGGAGGCGCTGGCGAGCAAGACCGCCATCGCCCGACGAATCGAGAAAGCGTTCCGCAAGGGACGCCCGACCGCGCTCGGCGAGAAGATCGGCCGCAAAGGGAAGCTCAAGAGTGGCGACCTGGCCCAAGCGATTTCCGCCAGGGACCCCGTCGCTCTCGATGAAGTTCGTCGCGCGGCTCACTACCTGGGTTTGGGATTGGGGAGCCTGGTCAACGTTCTCGGCCCCGATGTCGTGATCGTCGGAGGGGGGGTGGCCGAGGCGCTCGGAGATCCCTACGTCGATATGGTGCGCAC
>CALKTZ010001194.1 GCA_937997355.1 uncultured Planctomycetales bacterium
TGGGCGCTCGCCACCCGGGCCGGCGGCGAGGTCATCTCCGCCGATCAGTATTGAGCCAATCGGATCGTCGTTCATCAAAGCTCGACGTGAAAATTAACAAGGGACCGGCACGACATGAAGCGTCGTGCCGGTCCCTTGTTTCGCGCGCCGATGCCGAAAGGCCGTCAAATTTCCATCACTTCTTGGACACAAGTCCGTTCGGGTCGTCGATGACCAGGTAGTGGCCGTGGTCGGCCGTGACGATGAGGGCGGAGTCGTCCCAGTTGCTGTTCTTCTCCACCCAGTCGATGACCGCCTTGACCGCATCTTCGCCGCTGTAAACGCAGCCGATGGCGTTGTCGAGATTGTTGCCGTGCAAGGCCCAATCGACGTCCCCGGCCTCGATAAAGAGGGCGAACGGCTTGCCGGGATCGGCCGACAAGACCTTGATGGCCGCGCGGGTCATGTCGACCAGCTTCGGGTTCTCGCTCAGATGGGCCGGCGAATACTGGTGGATCGGGACCGACTTTCCGTCGCTGGTCCGGCCGGTGACCGGATCATAGCGGCCGTCGGTCGTCCGGAACGGGAGGTGCGATTCTCGCGTCCCGAAGAATCCGAACAGCCGGGCCTTCCGCTCGACGGCCTTTTCCGCCGCGCGATTCAGGACATCCACGCCGAGCGACCCCGCCGTGGTCTCGGCGACCACGTACTTTCCACCGTTCTCGATATCGACCGCCTTGCGCGTGGAGGGGGCCAGGAACGGATTCCCCGTCTCGGCGTTCGCACCTTGAGACCTCGACAGGTTCTGGGCCGACGCTTCCTCGCCGAACCCCGCGCCGATCAGGACGTCGAGGCCCGGGAGCCTCGGCCCCTTGCCCATCTTCTGGACGATGTTTTCCTCTCCGAGCAATTCCCGGGTGAGATCCTGGGAATCGTCGCGATCGACATTGTGCGCATACATCGCTGCCGGGGAAGCATCGGAGATCCCCACGCTCGTCACAACCCCGACCTTCCAGCCCTTCTCGGTTTGAAGTTGATTGAACAGGGTGGGGACGAACCGGCCGTCGGGGGCCACGTTGATGCTCGTATTGTACGACTTAACTCCGCTGGCGAATTCACCGGCGCTGGGGGCCGAGTCGGTCACCCCGTGTGCCACCCGTCCCAGCTTGGTGATCGCCGCTCGCTCGGAGTCGTCCATCTTTTCTCGGAAATAGCCCCGAGCTTTGGGATAGAGGGGTCCGGTCTCCCAGGGGGTCGCCCCCGCGATCTCCGGGTCGTAGCCCCCCGGCGCGCTCTTCTCCCGGTCCACCACCACCGTCTGCAAGTCCACGTTGCGGACCGACTGCGTGTGCGTCGGGCTCGTCACCGCGTAGCCGTAGTCGGCGTGCTTCGCGCCCTTGTAGTCCTGGAAGATCAGCCCCGAGCCCTTGCCAGACGTGTACACCTTCCCCGTCTTCGCGATCGCCGCCGCCTGCGTCGTCGGCCAGTCCATCCCGTCGAACCACACCACGAACAGGTGCCTCGCGCCCCGCTCCACAGCCTCCCGCTGCACCCGATACAGCTCGCTCTGGTCGCAGTACTCCGCCGTCGGGTTCACCGTGTGCGGCGGGAGATACCCGTAGATCTTCTTCAGCTTCTCGCCGTCCCGGTACGAGCTGTTCTCACCGGTCACCGACTTCAGGTCGATCTTGCTCCCGAACGTGTAGACCGGCACCATCCGGTTCGAGTGGCTCCCGTAGTTCGAGTAAACGTCACCCTCGCCCTGCGAGCCGAAGTGATACGCACGGGGACACTTGTCGTCAGTATGCAGATAGTATTCGGTTTGCAGATCCCGGAGGCGGTCCTCGGCCTGAAGTCTCACCGTCCCGAAGCCGGTCATCGCCGCGATCGCCAACGTCCCCCATTTCCGGAGGACGTGCGGCAAGCCGAGGCGAAGACAGGGCCGAATGCCGTGAACGGGCGAAAGCCCGAGAACGAGGGGACGCATGCGAAGGAGCCTCCGGGATTGTTGGGTCCAGTTTTTGAGATTGGAAACAGAAACCACGCGATCAGATCATTTCGACGAAATCAGGGCGTTCGGATTGTCCAGCACCATGTAATGGCCGTGGTCCGAGCTGACGATGAGGGCGGAGTCGTCCCAGTTGCTGTTCTTCTCCACCCAGTCGATGATCGCGGCGATCGCCTCCTCGCCACTGATCACGGCGCCGATGGCGTTGTCGAGATTGTTGCCGTGCAAGGCCCAGTCGACGTCGCCGACCTCGACGAAGAGGGCGAACGGCTTATCGCGATCCGCCGAGAGGACGTGGATCGCGGATCGGGTCATGTCGGCGAGGGTCGGGTTTTCCTTCAGGTCGGCCTCGTCGTAGGTTTCCACCGCCCCCGGCTTGTTGTTCTTCCCGGGATTCGGCGACGGATCGAACTTGCCATCGGCGGTCCGGAAGGGGAGGTGCGACGCCTTGGTGCCGAACAGGCCGAAGAGCCGAGCGCCCGACATGGCCGCCTTTTCGGCCGCCTGCTGCAAGACTTCACTCCCGGCTTTCCCGGAGACCCGCTCGGCGACGACGTATTTGCCGCCGTTGGCGACGTCGATCGCCTTGCGGGTCGAGGGTGCCAGGAAGACGCATCCGGTTTCCGCGTTCTCTCCCTGGCTCTTCTTCAGGTCGGCCGCCTTGGCATTGATGCCGTAGCCGGTGCCGATCACCACGTCGAGCCCCGGGAGAAGCGGCCCCTTGCCGGTCTTCTGAGCAACGCTCTCCAAACCGACCATCTCTCGCGCGAGGTCCTGATAGTCGTCGCGGTCGACGTTGTGGGCATACATCGCCGCCGGGGAGGCGTGGCAGAACGGGACGCTCGTCACCGTGCCGACCTTCCAGCCCTTCTCCATCTGAATCTGGTTGAACAGGGTGGGGACGAATTTGCCGTCAGGATCGACATTCACGCTGTCGTTGTATGATTTGACCCCGCTGGCGAACTCGGCGGCGCTGGGGGCCGAGTCGGTCACCCCGTGCGCCACCCGGCCCAGCCCGGTGATCGCCGCTCGCTCGGCATCGGTGGGGCTCCCCTTGAAGTAGCCTCGGGCCTTGGGATAGAGGGGCCCGGTCTCCCACGGGGTCGCCCCCGCGATCTCCGGGTCGTAGCCCCCGGGCGCGCTCTTCTCCCGGTCCACCACCACCGTCTGCAAGTCCACGTTGCGGACCGACTGCGTGTGCGTCGGGCTCGTCACCGCGTAGCCGTAGTCGGCGTGCTTCGCGCCCTTGTAGTCCTGGAAGATCAGCCCCGAGCCCTTGCCAGACGTGTACACCTTCCCCGTCTTCGCGATCGCCGCCGCCTGCGTCGTCGGCCAGTCCATCCCGTCGAACCACACCACGAACAGGTGCCTCGCGCCCCGCTCCACAGCCTCCCGCTGCACCCGATACAGCTCGCTCTGGTCGCAGTACTCCGCCGTCGGGTTCACCGTGTGCGGCGGGAGATACCCGTAGATCTTCTTCAGCTTCTCGCCGTCCCGGTACGAGCTGTTCTCACCGGTCACCGACTTCAGGTCGATCTTGCTCCCGAACGTGTAGACCGGCACCATCCGGTTCGAGTGGCTCCCGTAGTTCGAGTAAACGTCACCCTCGCCCTGCGAGCCGAAGTGATACGCACGGGGACACTTGTCGTCAGTATGCAGATAGTATTCGGTTTGCAGATCCCGGAGGCGGTCCTCGGCCTGAAGTCTCACCGTCCCGAAGCCGGTCATCGCCGCGATCGCCAACGTCCCCCATTTCCGGAGGACGTGCGGCAAGCCGAGGCGAAGACAGGGCCGAATGCCGTGAACGGGCGAAAGCCCGAGAACGAGGGGACGCATGCGAAGGAGCCTCCGGGATTGTTGGGTCCAGTTTTTGAGATTGGAAACAGAAACCACGCGATCAGATCATTTCGACGAAATCAGGGCGTTCGGATTGTCCAGCACCATGTAATGGCCGTGGTCCGAGCTGACGATGAGGGCGGAGTCGTCCCAGTTGCTGTTCTTCTCCACCCAGTCGATGATCGCGGCGATCGCCTCCTCGCCACTGATCACGGCGCCGATGGCGTTGTCGAGATTGTTGGAGTGGAGGCCCCAA
>CALKTZ010001195.1 GCA_937997355.1 uncultured Planctomycetales bacterium
AGGGGTCGCGCGTCCGAGAGCCGAAGCGCCGTCGCCAGCGTGATCGGGAACCGCACATCCTTCGGCCCGAACGGCGACCCATTCAACACCGGGGTCTCGGACAACGGCGAGGGGCGATTTTCCCCTGGCCCTCTCGGGTTCGACCGGCCGCCCCCCGGCATGGCCGGGTCCGACGCGTCCATCGGCGGGCTCGGCAAGGCGGGAGGTATTTCCGGCGAGACATTTCCGACCTGGCGCGTGTTGCCCGCCGGGCGGACCGACCTCGACCGAATCGGTGCCGGCCGAACGGGCGAAGGGGATGCGGGAGGCGAAGGATCGAGCGAGGGGGGCGGGGCCGCAACGCTCGCCGACTCGCCCCAGGCGAGGAGCAACCCCGCGGTCAGCACTCTTGCTCGGAGGCGACGATCCTTCATGATGGCGCGGCGCTCCAGATTCCGTTCCGGACCGACGGGGAGACATCCAATCACCCCGAATCGTGACGGACAAATCGATTCATCGACCTGTCCGGGTCGTTCGAATCACCTTATTCCTGAGGGACGCCCGGATTGTCCGAAATGAAGCGGGGATCTGGACTATTCGTGCTCGATCTTTAGGAAATCTGGAAAAACGGGCGGCGAGGTGGAGGTGCAATAGAGCAGTTAATGCAGGAGTTCCGAAAAGTGTTGCATCCATAACGGCCGTTAGAAATCTTCCAATCTCGGCCCCTTGGAGAGGGTGGCGATCCTACGGCGTATGGAAAGTACCCCCGCGATGCCGAGGAGAAGTCCCGGGCCAATCAATGGCAATCCGCCCACGAGCGATCCGACGAAGTATTCCCACAATGTCGGTGCGGATTCCTCGTTGTAGAAAGCCAGCGCATTGAATCCAAACGGCCAGGCGATGAAATACAAGCCGAAGAAAAGGAGTCCCAGGCCGGGTACGAACTCCATGGCGAGTTTGATCCGCCTTACAGTATGCCGAATAAGAGATAGCCGCATGGCTCGATCCCGCGGTCAAAGTACGGTGCAACCAACAAGACTTCGCACCGCCGGATGATGTGGGACGGGACGACCCGTGACAACCGAAGGCGAGGGCCAACGTTTGTCACGGCTTCCTGGCGGCCTGCATCGCCTCAAGTTCGGCCTTCCAGCGTTTGGCCTCGTCGGCCTTGCCCCAGGCTTCGTAGAGGGAGACGAGCCGTTCGAGCCCTCGCTTGAGGTGGTCCTTCTCCGCGGCCGGGATGGTCGCCTGGCGCTTCTTCATCCCCTCGAATCCCTCGACCAGCAGCGGCTCGGCCTCGGCGAATTTCTTCTGGGCGGCGAGGGCTTCCCCGAGCATCGACCGGGCGTCGAAGGTGGACCAATCGTCCGGCTGATTCTTCTGGCGAATCGTCAGCAATTCGCGCAGCTTGAGCTCGGCCTCGGCGGGCTTCTTCTCTGCCAGGAGGACGGAGCCCCGGACGGCGAGGGCCGAGGCATGATCGGGCGAGCTAGGATTGCGATCGAAGAGGCGAGCGGCCTCGGCGGTCCGCCCGGCGAGCCGGTTGGCGACCGCCAACTGATTGCGGCATTCGGCCGTCTCGGGCTGATTAGCCCCCTGGATGGCTTCCCGCAGGGCCAGCGCGCGGGCATACTGGCCCACGGCCTGCTTGGGCGCGCCCAGCCCAAGGTAAGACAGGCCGAGCATCTCGCGGACGAGGGCTTCCGCCATCGGGCGGTCGGCGAACGATTCATTCACCCGCGATTCGGTCAGATCGACCGCTTTCTTGAGGGAGAGATCCTTCTCTTTCCCCCCCGCCGCCTCCGCCCAGAAGGCGTCTTCCAGCGACTCATTCCCGGGGTGGCCGGCCGCCAGCAGCGTCTTCTCCAAAAAGCCGAGGATGGCCCGCGATTCCTCGTCGGATCGTTTGGCCTCGTTCAGCGACATCCGCAATTTCTGAGCCTCGATGGTCGTGGTCTTCAATGCCAGCTCGGCCTGGGCGAGGGTCCGCTTCGGGGCCGCGGGTTCCTTTTTGGTCACTTCCGCGTTCGGCTTGCGCGTGGCGGATTCGGCCGCCTCGGACTTCGCGTCCTTCGACTTCGCGGCCTCGGATTCCTGGTATCGCGAGTACCCCCACGCGCCGGCCGCCGCGCCCACGAGGGCGGCCAGGAGCAGCGAGATGAGACGCCCCCCGCCCGACGAGCCCTGGGCCTGCGGCTTCTGGGGGGAATGATCCCCCGCGCGTGGTTTGCTCGACGAGGAGGATGAACCCGAGCGATTGGCCGTATCGGCCGCGACCGAGTGCCCCTTGCCTGACACGATTGCCGGGTCGTTGGTCTCGATCACCCGAGCCGCCGACTCCGGGTCGCTCCGGCCCGAATCGCCCCCGGAATGCTCTTCGTGTTCTCGCGGTTCCATCAGGTGATCTCCATCGTCGCCTATCGGATCGTTTCGTTGGCTATCTGAATATCGCGGGGTCCCGATCGCCTCATTCGGTAACGGCGACCTTGTCGTCGGCCGATTCGGGGGCCTCGGCGAGCTGGACCTCGGCGCCGTCGGTCAGGATCGCGAGCTGGCTGCCGAAGAGCACGGGCTGGGCGTTATCCATGGGCACCCACCGGGCATCCTGTTCTTCCTCCCCGGGTTGGGATTCGACGCGGCGGTTGGTGATCTCGACCCAGGCGCCGTCGGTGGTGCCGGTCTGGACCTCGGTCCGCTTCGCCCTGCCGTCGTCGTAGAGCCAGAGGAACGACTTGCCGCCGGCGTAGCTGAGGGCCGATTTCGGGACCGCCCTCACGTCGGGCCGCTCGATCACGATCTTGCCGTAGGCATACATCCCCGGCAGGATCTTCCCCCCCGGATTGGGCATGTCGATCTCGGCCCGCATGGTCCGGCTCTTGACGTTGAGCGCCCACGAGAGCCGCGTCACGCTCGCCGGGATCCAGGTATCCTCATAGGCCCAGAGCTTCACCTTGGCGTCCGAGCCGACGTGGACGTAGTCGGCGTCTCGCTCGGGGATGTCGACGAAAATCCGGATGATGTCGGTGCGGTCGACCACGTAGATCGGCGCGGCCTGGCCGCCC
>CALKTZ010001196.1 GCA_937997355.1 uncultured Planctomycetales bacterium
CAATGATCAGCAGGGCCTCGAAGCGTTCTGGACCTTGGTGGCCACCGGTGGTTTTGATTCAACCCTGGCGGAATCGACGCTCTCGCACCGCGACCCGGCCATTCGCGCCTGGACGGTTCGACTCATCGGCGACGATCCCGACCGATTACTGGATGAGGCCATCGCGACGCGACTCAAGGCCATGGGCGCCCAGGAACCCGACATCCATGTTCGGAGCCAGTTGGCGTGTTCCGCGAAACGACTCCCAGCGACCGTCGGCCTGGCGATCATCGACGCGATCCTTCAACGCGCGATCGATCGGGACGACCTCCATCTGCCCTTACTCCTCTGGTGGGGGGTCGAGGGCCACGCGATTCCATCCAGGGATCTGACACTCCAGGTTTTCGCCAATCCCAGATCCTGGACCGAGCCCTTCCGACGTGAGACGATCCTGGGGCGCCTGATGAGTCGCTATGCCGCGGAAGGGAGCGCGGATGCCGACGACGCATGCCTCCGCCTCCTGGCGAGCGCCCCGAACGAGGCCGATCGGACATTTCTACTCTCCGCGCTCGATGAAGGCTTGCGATTACGTCCCTCAAGCGGAACGGCGGAGAAATCGGAACCGGCCGTGAAGATATCTCCGCTGGCCAAGGCAATCGCCGAAGAGTGGAGACGTTCGCCCGATGAGCCCATTCGCATCCGACTTGCAGCCAAGCTCGGAAATCGCGAGGCCCTCGATCATGCCATCTTGATCGCCGCGAATCCGCGGAATGCCCAATCGACCCGGCTGAAAGCGCTTCAACTTCTTAATGAGGTTTCCAACGCACTCCCTCTTGAGACGCTCTTGAAAATCGTGGAGGACGATTCGACTCCGGCGGTGCAGAACGCGGCGATCGACGTCCTGAAGCGGTCGGATGCCCCGGTGATCGCGGAAGCCTTGTTGAAATCCTATTCGAAGAAGCCGGAAGGCTGGCGGACGCGTGCGAGAGCGGTCTTGCTGGGACGCAAGAGTTCCGCAAGAGCATTCCTCCAGGCCGTCGACTCGGGCCGTCTCTCAGCCAAGGAAATCCCGCTCGACGATCTTCGAGTGGTTGCGCTCCACAAGGACAAGGAACTCGATGCGCTGGTCCGCAAGCACTGGGGGGGCGTCTCGTCGGGAACGCCCGAGGAGAAACTCGCGGAAGTGCGCCGACTGAATAATGATCTGCGCGCCTTCCACGGGTCGCCGCCGGCCGGGCGCAACGTATTCATCAAGCACTGCGCGACCTGCCATCGATTTCAAGGAGACGGCCTGTCCGTCGGCCCCGACCTGACCCATGCGAACCGGAGCGACCGCCAGTTCCTCCTCCTCAGCCTGGTCGACCCGAGCGCCGTGGTTCGCAAGGAATTCCAGAGCGTCATCGTCTCCACGACCGACGGGCGCGTCCTCTCGGGCCTGCTCGCCGAACAGAACCCGCAGTCGGTCACGATCGTGGGTGCCAAGAACGAACGGACGTTGATTCAACGCGACCTGATCGATCAAATTCAGGATTCCCCGACCTCGTTGATGCCGGAAAATCTCTATAAAGAATTGTCCCCCGAGAGCCTCCGCGATCTCTTCGCGTACCTTCAACAAGGGAGTTGAGGCTCGCGTTGAACGGCTCGACGAATTCAGGAGAGGGGTGTCGGCTACGACTGGGCCGCGACGATTCTATCCGGGAACTTGGCGCGGAGAGCGGAACGAACGATTGGGGCTACCGAGGTGGATATGCGATTGAAGCAGTTTTTTTTGATGTCGGCCATCCTGTGGACCTTGGCCATTCTTACAGTCTGCTGGATGCCGATGAGCAAGCTTGTCGAAGATGATGGATCGAGGAGTTGGATGTTCACGATCCCTTATTTCGACAAGCTGGTCCACTTCGGCATCTTCATGATCTTCGCGATCCTCTGGTTTCTCGCCTCGGATCGATCGCGGCCCTGGCGAAGGATCTTCACCGCCGGCATCCTCCTGGCCGCGATCACGGAGATCGTTCAGACCTTGCCGGTCATCGGCCGCCAGGCCGACCTCGACGACGCGGCCTGCGACCTCCTCGGGGTCGCGGCCGGTATCCTCTTCATCGGTTGGTTCCTCGCCTACCTGGGCCGGCAGCAAACCCCGGCCCTTGCTCAAACGCCGGCCTGATCGCGGCTGGTCACATCCGAGCCGAAGCATCATTCGCCTGGTTGATTCACCGAGCGCCGAACAATTGAAAAGGCCATCGAGCTTTCCATGGGGGGATTGCTCGATGGCCTTTTCTTTGTGCAATTGCCGAACCACGCTCGTTGTCGCTCGCGCTCGTCCGCCCGGGCGAACGCTCATGATTCGATCAACGATTCGTCGCAACGGAAGGGATCGCTTCAACTGCGACGGGGGATCGTACAATCTTGACCTCCGCGGGTTCCGGAAGCTCCCTCGCCGCGAGTGCCGCCTTCCTCGACGCAACCGCGACCGTCGACGGAAAGAAACCGATCAAGAGGGTGAGCGCCACGCAAGTTCCGAGCGCCACCTTCATGGGCCATGCCGCATTGACCGTCAACGTCTGCTTGGAGGTGCGGAGATACATCACGACGACGAAGCGAAGGTAGTAATACGCCCCGACCGCCGAATTCAAAACGGCGAGGATCGTCAGGATGATGAACGGTTTCGCATCCGTCCCCTGCTCGGCGGAGAATGCGGAGGTGAAGATCTGGAGCTTGCCCCAGAACCCCGCGAGGAATGGAAATCCGCTCAGCCCCAGGACGCAAATCGCCATGCCCAGGGCGAGGAAAGGATGGGTCTTGGACAGCCCCGAGAGATCATCGACCGTTTCGACGGGGCGGCCATCCTCGTTGCGGAGCGCCATGATGATCCCGAACGTCCCGAGGGTCATGAAAGCATAGGAGACCAGGTAGAAGAGGACCCCCTCACTCCCGAGGTAAGGAGTTCTCGGATTCTGGCCGTTCGCGAACGCGACGGTAATCCCGATCATCAGATACCCGGCATGGGCGATCGAGGAATAGGCCAGCAGTCGCTTCAGGTTGTTTTGAAGCAACGCGACCATGTTCCCGAGCGTCATCGTGGTGGCCGCGACGACCCACGAGACGACGATGGCCTTCTGCACGATCGGATTCGCGGTGCCGAGGGGGCGAAAATCGCCGTGAGCGCCCGGAGCATGGCCAGGAAAC
>CALKTZ010001197.1 GCA_937997355.1 uncultured Planctomycetales bacterium
CGAGCCAGCAGAGGGGTTCCGGCTCGATCGCCAGTCGAATCAAACGGCCGGTCTCCTGTTTCAGCCGATCGAGACGAACCGCGGTGTCAATCAGACGCTTGATACTCGCTTCCTCGAAATCGGCCGATTGTTCGGCCCCCTTGAATCCGAGCGGCACGGTGGAAATGCTCCCTTCAACGCCCGAAGGAAGGAAGGCCGCCAGGATCTCCGCGCATCGTTCGGTATACGCCTGACGCTTTTCGCTCGCCCAGTCGGGAAGATACACCTGCTCCTTCACCCGTTCGCCGTGAAAGTCCCCGTACGGAAAGGCGTTGAGCGTGTAGCATGGCAGATTGCGAGCAGAGAGGGTCTCGACAAATCGAGTGACGCCATCGGGCGACTCCGTCAGTTCCTGGATGACGGAATGGGGAAGCCAGAGTCCGATCGACATCGGTTGGCCGATTCGATCTCGGATCGGGAGCGTGTACCGATCGATCCCCCCGGCGATCTCATCGACCGTCCGGGCCGGAAAGACATTCGAGCAATAACTCAGCGGCAACGAACTCAGGGACACGTTCCGTACTTTCTTGCTGGAGAGTTTGAATGGGAATGATGCGATGCGGATCGAAATCCGATCATGGTCTCAGCCGACAGGAACATGGAGCCGACCCGAGCTTGCCGGGTTCGCGAGCTTCATTCCGGATCAGATTGTCGAGCCCGACCCGATACCGACTCAAGGATGAAGGCTCGCCCCGGCATGGCCGTGCTCGAAGACGTGCCCCATTGTTTCGAGGCCGTTTCCATTGCCGTGATGGTTGTCCGCGACCTTCCGCCACTTCGCATCGTCCTCATCCTCGGAATTTCGATTGGCTTCGCGACGATCACTGAACCATTGGATGACGTTGTAAAAGACGGGGGTGAGGAAGATACCGAAGATGGTCACGCCGAGCATGCCGCTGAACACGGCGATGCCGAGCGTTCGCCTCATTTCGGCGCCCGCACCCTCCGAGAGCGCGAGGGGGACGACGCCGAGGATGAATGCGAGCGAGGTCATCATGATCGGGCGAAGTCGAAGCTCGCACGCTTCGAGGGTTGCCTGTTTCCGGGGGATTCCTTCCTCTCGGCGGGCCTTGGCGAACTCGACGATCAGGATGGCATTCTTGCAGGCGAGGCCGACGAGGACCACGAAACCGACCTGGGTGAAGATGTTGATGTCCATGCGCGCGGCCTGCACACCCGCCACGGAGCAGAGGAGACACATCGGCACCACGAGGATAACCGCCATCGGCAGCGACCAGCTTTCATACTGAGCGGCCAGGACCAGGAAGACCAGGACGACCGCGAGCACGAAGACGTACATTGCGGTATTGCCCGTCTGAAGCTGCAAGAGGGCAAGTTCGGTCCACTCATACCGCATGGATTGGTCGAGCGAACGATTAACAATCTTCTCCATCCGGTCGATCGCCTGCCCGGAACTGGTCCCCGGAGCCGGCGAGCCGTTGATCGCCGCGGCGGGATACATGTTGTAGCGCATGATCAAGACAGGCCCGCTCACATCGCGAATATTCGCCATGGCATTGAGGGGAACCATCCCACCCTGATTGTTCCGGATCTTGAGCTGCTTCAGGTCCTCGATCTGCTTGCGGAAGTTGGCATCTCCCTGGACATTGACCTGCCAGGTCCGGCCGAATCGATTGAAATCGTTGATATAGAGGGAACCGAGATACACCTGGAGGGTGTTGAAGACTTCCTGCATCGACACCCCCTTGGTCATGACCATGGTCCGGTCGATGTCCAGATAGAGCCAAGGGGTGTTCGCGCGAAAGCTGGTGAAGAGCCCCTGCAATCCGGTGTTGTCGCCGGCATCGGCGACGACCTTCTCGGCCACCTCCTGGAGCGAATCGAGCCCCGCGTCCCCTCGATCCTCGATCACGATCTTGAATCCGCCGGCGGTCCCGAGCCCTTCCACGGGGGGGGCGCCGAAAACGTTGATCAGCCCTTCGCCGATCTCTTCCTGGAGCTTGGTTTGAAGGCGAGCCGCGATGGCATCGCCGGTCAGCTCGTGGCCGTGGCCCGCCCGGTGGTGGAAATCGTCGAGCATGACGTAAATCGAGCCGAAGTTCGGGGCGTTGGCGTTGAGCAGGAGCGATTGTCCGGCGATGGCAACGGTGTGCTTGACGCCGGGAATGCCGAGCGCGATCTCCTCAACCCGGTTCATCACTTTCTGGGATCGCTCCACCGACGTCGAATCGGGGAGTTGAACATTCACCAGGAGATACCCTTTATCCTGGGTCGGGATGAAGCCGGCCGGGGTTTGCGTGAACCCATAGTAGGTGAGGAAGAGAAGCCCGCCGTAGACGAGGAGCACCACGGCGCTCAGTCGCAGCAGCCCGCCGACGACCTTGGTATATCCGGCCGTGGTCGCGTTGAACCCTCTGTTGAAGAGGCGGAAGAACCAACTGATTCCCCGGTTCAAAGGTTTGCCGACGATCCAGCCGACAGTTCCACCGATGATCAGACTGACGATCAGGAATAGAGTCGGAAGCAGGGTTGTCGCCATCGCTCGCCAGGGGGTCTGGGCCGGGCCGATCAGCTTTGTGATGGCCGGGCCGAGTTGCAACTCAAGCCAGGGGGCCAGGGATGAGAATCCCAGCCAGCATCCCATGAGGGCGAACGCCAATCTCGGCAACGGCTCTTGCGGCTTGTCGGTCGCCCTTGGCTTGAGGAGCAAGGCGGCGAGCGCGGGGCTCAGGGTCAGGGAGTTGAACGTCGAGATGATCGTCGAGGTCGCGATGGTCAGCGCGAACTGCCGGAAGAACTGGCCGACGATGCCGGAGATGAACGCGCAGGGGATGAAGACGGCGGAGAGGACCAGGCCGATGGCGATGACGGGTCCGGAGACCTCCTCCATCGCCCGCACGGTGGCCTCGCGCGGGGCCATGCCGTGCTCGATGTGGTGCTCGACGGCCTCGACGACGACGATGGCGTCGTCGACGACGATGCCGATGGCGAGGACGAGTCCGAAGAGGGTGAGGTTGTTGAGGCTGAATCCGAATGCGGCCATGACGGCGAAGGTGCCGACGATGGCGACGGGGACGGCGATGAGGGGGATGATGGCGGACCGCCAGCTCTGCAGGAACAGGAGCACCACGATCGCCACAAGGAGCACGGCATCTCGTAAGGTTTTGAAAACTTCCTGGACGGATTCCGTGATGAACGGGGTCGTGTCATAAACGATGTCGTAATCGAGTCCGCTTGGGAAGCGGCTCTTGAGATCATCCATCTTCGATCGGACCAGACGCGCGGTGTCGAGGGCGTTCGATCCGGGCCTCTGGTAAATCGAGAGTGCCACCGACGGCTTCTGGTCCAGCGTGCAGGTCTGGTCGTATCCCTGGGCACCGAGCTCGATTCGGGCCACGTCCCGCAGCCGGACCACGCGGCCGTCGGCATCGTTCTTGAGGATCATATCGGCGAATTGGTCGGAATCGGCCAGTCGTCCGAGGGTGCTCATCGTATACTGGAAGACCTGGCCGGTCGGGACCGGAGGCTGGCCGATCTGCCCGGCCGCGACCTGAATATTCTGCTGCTGGATGGCCCGGACCACGTCGTTGGCGGTCAGGTTGCGGAAGGACATCTTCCCGGGATCGAGCCAGATCCGCATGCTGAAGTCGCGCTGACCGAGATAGGTGATGTCGCCGACGCCCGGGAGCCGGGCCAACTCATCGCGAATCTGGATCGTCGCGTAGTTGCTCAGGTAAAGGTTGTCCCGCGTGCGATCGGGTGAGAAGAGGTTCACGATCATCAACGTGCTGGGGGACTTCTTCTTGACCGAGACCCCTCGGCGTTTGACCAATTCGGGAAGGATTGGCTCGGCCAGCGAAACCTTGTTTTGCACCAGCACCTGGGCCATGTTCAGATCGACGCCCAGGCGAAAGGTCACCGTGAGCGTATACATGCCGTCGTTTGTGCATTGCGAGGACATGTAGAGCATGTTCTCGACGCCGTTCACGGACTGCTCGATCGGCGCGGCCACCGTGTCGGCGACGACCCGGGAGTTCGCGCCCGGATAGTACGCCGAGACTTCCACCGTGGGCGGAGTAATATCCGGGTACTGCGCGACCGGTAGGGTGAAGACCGAGATCCCGCCGCCGAGCGTGATGATGATCGACAGCACCGACGCGAAGATCGGACGATCGATGAAAAAACGCGAGAACATGGAATGGGCTCACTTCTGTTCGACGAGTTCGTGGAACTCGACGGCGTCTGTGTCGGGGTCGTAGTCGAGCGATCGGGGCTTGCCGGGAAGCTCGGGGCGTTGCCGAACCGCGCGGAAGATCCGTCGGCTCCAGAGCAGGAACGGCAGGAGGCCGAGCGTGAGGAGATAGAGGAGGATTCTGCCCACGAACCGGGTCCTGGGAGATGCGAAGAGCCGCGTCTCGCCCAGGCGGTCGATGACATAGAAGAAGATCGGGGTGAGGAAGATGCCGAAGACGGTCACGCCCAGCATGCCGCTGAACACGGTCGTCCCCAGGGTTCGCCGCATCTCGGCGCCGGCGCCATTTCCCAGGAGGAGGGGCACGACGCCGAGGATGAACGCGAGCGAGGTCATCACGATCGGCCTTAGCCGAAGCTCGCACGCGTCCAGCGTCGCCTGTCGAGGGGTCGCCCCTTCATCGCGACGCATCTTGGCGAACTCGACGATCAGGATCGCGTTCTTGCTCGCCAGGCCGACGAGCACCACGAAGCCGATCTGGGTGAAGATATTGATGTCCTCGCCGGCGAGGTTGATCCCGCAAATCGCGCTCAGAAGACACATCGGCACCACGAGGATGACCGCCAACGGTAGCGACCAACTCTCGTACTGGGCCGCGAGCACGAGGAAGACCATGACGATGGCGAAGCCGAAGATGATCATCGCCGTGTTTCCGGCCTGGAGCTCCAGGTAGGCAAGCTCGGTCCATTCGAAAGCCATCGACTTGAGCAACTCGTGATTGGCAATCTGTTCGATGACCTGAATGGCCTCGCCCGAGCTCACCCCCGGCGCGGCGGCGCCGTTCAGCGGCGCGGCGGGATACATGTTGTAGCGCGTCAGGACGAGCGGGCCATAATCCTCTCGGAGATCGACCAACGTCCCCAGCGGGACCATGTCCCCCGCCGCATTCCGGACCTTCAAACGCCTGACGTCGTCGAGTTGGTTGCGGAACTTGGATTGGGCCTGGACGATTACCTGCCAGGTCCGGCCGAATAGATTGAAGTCGTTGACATAGAGCGAGCCCAGGTAGATCCGGAGCGTATCGAACAGGTCCTTCAATTCGACCTGCTTTCGCATGCACTCGATCCGATCGACATCGGCGTAAATCTGCGGGACATTCGCGCGAAACACCGAGGTCATGCCGACCAGGCGGCTCTTCTCGAGGGCAGCCTTGTCGGCGACGTTCTCGGTCTGACCCTGGAGAACCTTCGGCCCGTTGTCGCCTCGATCTTCGATCATCACCTTGAATCCGCCGGCACGCCCCACCCCACGGACGGGGGGAGGGCCGAGCACCGTGATGACGGCTTCGGGCACCTTCATCGCGAATTGCTTGCGAAGCTCCATCTGAAGCGCATCGCCGGTGAGGAGCGGAGTCGGCTTCGAACGGAAGAGCCTGCGCAAGGGGGCTTCCCAGTCCGCGAGATTGTATGCCTGTTTCTTGTAGCCCCGGAATTTTTCGCCGAACCAGGATCGATCCGCGGGTAGGCCGATCCAGCCCCGCACGGTCGCCTCGGCGACGTAAGGCTCGAAATGGACCGGCTTGAAAATCGCCAGCCAGCGGAAGAACCGCTCCGAGGCGGAATTGGGACGCTCCTCGTAGGGATCGAGAATCAGGAACATCGAACCGAAGTTCGAGCCGTTCGCACTCAGGAGGAGCGACATCCCGGACATTGCCTGACTGTGCCGAACCCCCGGCACGGCGCGGGCGATCCGTTCAATCTTGTCCATGGCCGCGACGGTACGTTCCGCCGATGCGGAGTCGGGCAACTGAACATTGATCAAGAGGTAACCCATATCCTGAGACGGGACGAACCCCGTCGGCGTCCGCGCGAATCGCCAGTAAGTCACCCCCAGCAAACCACCGTAGACCAACAGCACGAGCAGGCTGACCCGGAGCATGCCCCCGATCATCCGGGCATAACCACGCGTGCCCCAGCGAAAGACCGAATTGAACCCGTGGAAGAAACGGCTCAATACCACATTGAGGAGACTCGTTGCGATCCAGGCACAGAATCCGCCGATGACCAATCCCGCGACCGATGGTGCCCACCAGGGGAGTGCGTGAAACCATGACCCGTAACGATGTTCGAGCCATTCACCCAGGAATTCGTAGCCGATCGCCGATCCTCCCAGCAGATAACCGAGGGGAGGAATGACTTCGTTCGACTGGTGATTCTTTGGCTTGAGGAGCATGGCGGCGAGCGCGGGGCTCAGGGTCAGGGAGTT
>CALKTZ010001198.1 GCA_937997355.1 uncultured Planctomycetales bacterium
CCTCCGAGATTGGAATTCCTACGGGCCGAGCGTCCGGGACTCTGTCCTCGACCTGCTCCTGAGCCGCCCCGAATGGACATCCTCGCTGCTGTCGTCGTTGGAGGATACCTGCGTCAATCCGGCCGATATCGACGCGACGCATCGCAGTCGATTGCTCACCAGCCGCAATCGCGGCTTCAAGCAGCGGGCGCATGCGATCTTCGCGGATCGCGAAGGGAAGCGGCAGGATGTGATCGCGGCCAATCGGTCGGCGCTCACCATCCACGCCAACGCGGGGGCAGGTGCCAAGCTCTTCGAGAAGCATTGTTCAAGCTGTCACCGCCTCGGAAACGTCGGGATGGAGGTCGGCCCGAACCTGGCCGCCTTGAAGGATCGGTCTCCCGAGGCGTTGCTGACGGCGATCCTCGACCCGAATCGCGCGTTCGAAGCCAAATACACCAATTACACCGTCGCGACGGCCGACGGCCGCGTTTTGAGCGGCCTCATCGCCGGCGAGTCGACCAACTCGATCACGCTGAAACGTCAGGAAGGGAAGCAGGACGTGCTCCTGCGATCCGAGATCGAGCAGATGCAGGCGTCCGGACAATCGCTGATGCCCGAAGGGCTCGAAAAGGATCTGTCGCCGCAGAACCTCGCCGACCTGATCGCCTATCTGACGAGCCTGCCAGCTACCCCCTGATTTCCGCGGACTTCGTTAAACCGGAAAAAACAACAAGATGCGATCCGACCTGTTCACCAAGAACTCCCAGGGCAAGCCGACCGACGCCCAGCCCGTCGCCGACACGGTCTATTTTCTGCCGATCAAGACCCGCGTGCCGCTCAAATTCGGACCCGAGATCACCACGGAGGTAACATGCGCCCGGGTGAAAGTGGTGGCGCAGGATGCCCAGGGACGACGCGCCGAGGGGTGGGGAGAAACGCCGCTGAGCGTGCAGTGGGTCTGGCCGAGCTCGCTCAGCTACGAGGAACGCCATCAGGCGATCAAGGCGTTCACGCTCCTCATCGCGGAGCGCTGGGTTCACGAGAGCGTTCAGCCCGGGCACCCGATGGAGGTCGGCTCTCGGTTCCTCCAGGCCGAGCTTCCTCGACTCCTGGAACAATTCAACGGCAAGGAACGCGCGGGCAAGGAGCCGTTGCCCCTGCTCGGGGGCCTGGTTTGCGCGTCGGCCTTCGACCTGGCGCTTCACGATGCCTATGGAAAACTTCACAACCTCCCGATTTATCAAAC
Source organism: uncultured Planctomycetales bacterium (assembly GCA_937997355.1). Lineage (GTDB taxonomy): Bacteria > Planctomycetota > Planctomycetia > Isosphaerales > Isosphaeraceae > CALKTZ01. The sequence goes on from CALKTZ010001198.1 coordinate 1,229, forward strand.
CTATTCATCGATCCATCTCAACTATGATCTATCGCACTACCTGGAGCCGGCCGAAGGTTCGAACGTGAGCTTCGAGGGGCGCTATCCGGCCGATTTCCTGAAGT
>CALKTZ010001199.1 GCA_937997355.1 uncultured Planctomycetales bacterium
CGCACCACCCGAAACAATCGCCGACCGGCTTGTCCGGACAATCGAGGCAAATTCGCATGCGGGCCGTTGAGATGACGACTTGCGCCGGACGGCCGAGCTTGTGAAGGACTCGCCCAACAAAATAGAGCTTTACCATTTTGGACCGATCTGATAACTCACTGACGTTTTGCCTGATGTTGCACTTTGCATGTGTCACATGCGGCAATCGTTGATGATCAGGCTCGTGCGTCTCTCGCACGTCGATTTCATCGCTTCGGTGCTCTTGTCAACGGATCGACCGGAGCCGTTCCCAAGGAGGGGATCGTTTCCATGGGCCGGCGACACATCCTGTTCGTTGGATTGGCCATTTGCCTGGCCATGATTGCGGTGCCGTCGAGTTACGGCCAGGCTCCCGTTGCGGAACCCGCGGGGAATCCCGCGCTCGAAACCGAGCCGGATCGTCTGGCCCTGCCCGATGAGAAAGGGGCCACCGGTGCGGGTGAATCCGCACCGAAGGGAGATACCCCCGAAAGCCCGATCGGCCAGACGAAACAGTCAATGTCCCTTCCCGCGTCGCGCGACACCAACGTCGAGCGTACCCAAGCTCCTCCTGCTTCGGCTGCCCCGACACCCACGACTCAAGGAGAAGCCGCCCAGGCTCCTCCCGAGTCCGCCCAAGCTCCTCATAATGATGGGGCGGTGAATCAGGGGAGCAGTTACATCGATCGCCTGCAAGTCGGCAAGCAGGAAGTCTCGGTCAGCGTTCAGGTTCAGGGACCGTCCGATCTCAATCTGAACAAGCCGGCTCCCTTCAAGGTGATCGTGAAGAATACCGGAACAACCGACGCGCTTCACGTGATCGTCTCCGATGAGCTTCCTGCTGGCCTTGAATATGTGGACAGCGAGCCCAAAGCCCAGGTAATCGCGAAGTCAGGTTTGAGCTGGAAGCTCGAAACTCTTCGCGCGGGGGAGCAGCGGGTGATCTCCCTGCAACTCAAGCCCACCATGCGCGGGGCGGTCGATCACGCCGCGACCGTGACATTCCTCACCGGCAGTAAGTCACGCACGCACATTCACGAGCCACGCCTCAAGGTCGAGCAATTGATCAGCTCGAACAGTGTCCTCAAAGGGCAGAACGTCGACTTCCGAATCGGAATTCGAAATACCGGGGACGGCCCCGCGAAAAATGTGGTGGTCCAGGCCAAGCTGAGCCCCGGCTTGCGTCACGAATCCGGCAGCCAACCCAACGAAGACACGGTCTATGAGATCTTGATCCCGGAGATTGGGCCGGCGCAGACCGAGACGCTCGATCCCCTCGTGGTCGACACGACCCAAGGGGGGAAGCAATGGTGCAACGTCAAGGTGACGAGCCCCGACGTGGAGTTCTACCCGGAAGAAGCGGAACTCACGAGCGAGGTCATGGTCGTCGAGCCGAAACTCGAGATGGTGCTCACCGGTCCCCCGAAGCGTTTTACCGACACGGTTTCAACTTACAAGATTCATGTAAAGAATCCAGGCACCGCGCCCGCGAAGAACGTCGTCGTGCTCGCGAGCATGCAGCTTGCCGGCCTGCTCGTCAAGGTTCCGCCCAACGCGGAATACAACAAGCAGAAGCGACAACTGCGATGGACTTTTCCCGAGATCAAAGCCCAGGAGAAATCCCCCGAGATGTCGTTTGAGGTGCAGATGCGCCGGGTCGGGCGTTACGATATTGCCGCCGTGGCGAAAGCGGACG
>CALKTZ010001200.1 GCA_937997355.1 uncultured Planctomycetales bacterium
CCGTCGCCCTTTTTCAAGTCCCCAAACAATTCGCACACGGGGTGAACCCAATTTCCCCGGACGAAGCCAAAATCGGCAGGCGGGAGGTCATTTCGCTTTCCTGGCGGCTCGGGCTTTTCCTTCGAGGTTGAACTGCCAGACGTCCCCGTTGTGGACGTCCAGGGCCGTCAGCCAGCCGCCGCCGAAACAGTAGGTATCAATGCACTTAAGATAGCCGCGGTCGAGGATTTCGCCGTTCTTCTGCGAGGTGTGGCCGGCGATGACCGTCTTGCCCGAGAAGTGAGGTCCGGGCATGGTGTCGCGGAGCGACTCCCAGCGCAGGATCTCCGCCCGCTGGTGATCCATCGGCAGGCGGGGGTCGTAATTGGCGTGGACGAAGATGTGAGTTTGCGTCTCGTGGCAGCGTCGGCAGTTCTTGAAGAAGGCGGCATGCGGCTTCGGGACGACCCCGAAATCCCGCTTGGTGCCGTACGAGGCGAGGGTGGCGTCTCCCCCCATCCGCATCCAGACCGACTTCATCGCGAGGTGCCCGGTCAGGCATTCCAGGAACAGCTGGTCATGATTACCCAGGATCGGAACCAGTTGGCACTGATCCTGGAGGGCGATCAGCCGATCGATGACCCCTCGGCTGTCGTCGCCTCGGTTGACGTAGTCCCCCAGGGTGACAATCGTGTCCTCACGCGTCGGGGCGATTGCCGAGAGCAGGGCCTTGAGGGCCTTGGAACAACCGTGGATGTCTCCGATGGCAATCGTCCGCGCGGACATCTCGTCTCCCAATCCTGGCAATCGCTGAAAGGTGACTCCATCATACCGCTCGGGACCATCCTCGGGAAACGGCGAATCACGTGCCTCCGGCCTCGCTTCGAGCCCAATCGCGGGCCGGAATGGATTATTCCATCTCGTTCAACCGTGGCGATTTCGCACCCCGGCCCGGTTCGATCGCCTTGGGGAATCGGAGCGATCGGCGTATAATGGATGGCCCACCCTGGCGACTCCCCACATGCCGCGCCTGCCGATGATCCCCCCCCGGATCGGAAACCGTCGGATGTTCCACCGAGCTTTGCGGACCCTGGCCGCGACCGTTGCGGTTTCCTGGTGCCTCGGCATGGGTTCCGGCGAGGCTCGGGCCGATTCCCCGCGGACCGAGAAGGAAAAGAAGGTCGATTTCAATTTTCAGGTCCGATCGATCCTGTCGGACAAGTGCTTCCATTGCCACGGTCCCGACCCGCGCAATCGGAAGGGGGGACTCCGGCTCGATACCC
>CALKTZ010001201.1 GCA_937997355.1 uncultured Planctomycetales bacterium
GATCGTCCCCTCTTGACGACTCAGGCCTGTGATTTGCGACTTAAATGTGTGGGACGAGAAGAACCTTAACGTGGTAGGAGACTCGTCATGGTTCGCCGACGGTTTTGCCTTTTGAGCCTTGCAGTTATTGCGCTTCTGGGGACTCGTCCCTGCTTCGCGGCCCCCCTCACATTGACCGGAAATGTGACTGCGGATTTCGACCCGACCAATCCCAACGTCCAGAAGTCGGCCATCTCGACCGACCCGACGAGCATCGGAGTCTCCTCGTGGATTTCCGACTCGGGCTGGGTCTCGGGCTGGGCGATCAAGAACATCTGGACGTATTACGATGCCGCCACCGACAAGCTCCAGGTGGGCATCGAGACGTTCAAAAATAGCGCGGGGCAGACGGCCATCTTCGGTGATTCCGATGGCAACGGAAATCCCGGCACGGCCGACGCCCGGACCACCGCGGCGGGCGGTATCGATCCCGCGGATTTCGGCGTCGGCAAGTCGTTCGCCGTCGCCTTCTCCGCCACGAGCCCGGGTTCCGGCGGCACCCCTTCCTTGATCGCCGGGATTCCCCTCGATAAATCGAACCTCGGACCGGGAATCAACGGCTTCACCATCTCCCAATACAAGAACATCAACGGGGGTTTGAACAACAAGTTCGGTGCTTCCTACGGGGCCAGCGCCGGCTCTCTCGCGTTCAATCCCTCCAGCGCTCATCCCCAGGCCGAGTTCACCATCAACAACTTCAGCAAGATTTCCGGGATCGACCCCACCAAAGGTCTCTGGTTGGGAGCCTACGCGGGATCGGGAACCGATGTCATCGCGGGAGAAGTCAGCACCGGCTGGATCAAGATCCCCGCCTTTGCCGCCGAAACCCCCGAGCCCGCCACCTGGCTGGCCTGGTCGGCGATCCTCGTCGGCGGGGCCGCGGTTCGGCTCCGCCGCAAACGGGCCAATTCCTGATCGGCCCAAATCATTGCTCGCCTTCCATGCGATCATTAAACGCGATCCCCGCGCACAACGGCGGCCTTCTCCGTAAGGTCGCCGTTCTCTTTCATCGGCCTAGTTCTGCAAACAGATCAGATCCAGTTACCCTACAATTGCAGCCTCTCTATCCCGTCTCACTATCTCTGCGCAAACTTTCAAGAACCACACAATCCAATTATTCGCGCGATCCCTCGCGACTCCTGCCACGAGCAAATCTCGCCGCGGGCGGCCACCTAACTCATCCACGAACGACGCGTCAAGGCTTCTGAAAGAGCAGCGCCTCCGCCTGGAACTCGGGACGCACGATTGATCTCCCGGATTGGGTCCCGTATCGTCAATTGAGCGGTTCGACCACGAACTCGTTCCAACGGCGATCCGATGCCATGCCCATCACGCATCCATTTTTGCCGATTGTCATCGTCCTGAGCCTGCTGCATGGCAATGCCGGGATCGGTTTCGCCGCCCTCGAAGAGAAATCTTCGGATCAATCACATCCCGTTCGGCCAAAGTCCTCAACGCTTGAATCCACGAAATCCAAGAAGGCCTCGGTGCTCCGCATGAGCCGTGCCGTGGCCTGCCGATCCATCGACGGATACGAACAGTACGAACCGCTCGGTGATGTCGGCCTGACCAGCGACGAAAAGCTCCTCGTCTACTATCGCCCCCAAGGCTATAAAGTGGTCCGCCGAAACAGCGACTACGTCGTTCATTTCAGCCAGGATGGCAAAATCCGTCGGAAAGGGGAGAAGGCCGTCTTACGCTACAAACGCAACCTCCTCGATCTCGAAACTCCGTTCAAGACCTATCCCGGCCTCCTTTTTCTGCGCAACACGGTGTCGCTGAAGGATCTTCCACCCGGCGTCTATGAATTCGAGATCATCCTGCGGGACGAAAATGCGCCGGGACAGACAATCACCCAAACGCTCGAATTCCGGATTGTTCAGCCGGAAAAGGTCGGGGAAGACGGGCAATCCTCGTCTGTTCAAAAGCCCGAAACCAAACGCGCGGATTGATCCACGAGCCAACCGATCGGCTGCACTCGTGCTTTCTGAACTTCGGTTCCCTGCCCTGCTCTCTCTCGAATTGTCGGGTGAACTCGCCAGGGAGCACCCCGCCACGAATTCCGGTCGAACGACCGCTCAAGGGGTTGTCGGTGTGGCAGCCTTGATCGGTCTCGATGCGGTAGGAACAGGCGAAAGAGATTTCGACGCTTCCGAGAGGTGGGCGTCTTGGTGTTTATCGACGGGGCCGGCGGTCTGATCGAGGTCGAGGAAGACATCCATCTGCTGGCCGACGTAAAGCCTGGTTGTCCGATTGTCGGGTAGTGCATAGATGACCTGGAGGACGCGGGTATCCACCCGTTCCGAATTATCTCCTGTCAGGCTTTTCTTGGGGATGACATAGGGCTCAACCTTCACGAAGTCGAGATGAAATTTCGGCTCGGGTCTCCCTTTCAGATGAGCTTCGGCCCGGGCCGTCTCCTGAAATCGCGGCAGGTCGTTCTCGTCGATGTCGACGCGCACATGGAGGCGATTCACGTCGCCCAGAACGATCATCGGCTCTCGCCAGGCCAGCGCGGCAAACTGCCCGACACGCACATTGACTTGCAAGACCTCGCCGTCCGCGAGTGCCCGTACCGTCAAGCGGTCGAGCATCACCTGGCTGCTCTCGAGTTGCGCCCGAGCCTGTTCGCAGGTCGTCCGGGCGATGGCAAGATCCTCTTTCCAACTTCCCGCCTTCAGCCGATCGAGGTCCGCCTTCGCCTTGGCGAGCGTGGCCTTGGCCGCCAGCACGGCAAACCGGTCCTTGTCGTAGTCGCTGGCCGCGATCATCTGGCGGTGGAAGAGCTTCTCGTCGCGATTGAAGGCGGCCTCGGCATCCGCGAGCCGGGCCGCTGCCTCCTCGACCGCGGCCACCGCGGGGGGAAGATCCTCAACCCTCGGCGCATTTTCGAGGCGATGGAATTGGGCTTCCGCCGCCAAAAGTGCCGCCTTGCGAACCTGGATCTCGGCACGAATCTCGCGATCATCGAGCCGGAAGAGCGGGGTCCCCTTGACCACCCGATCTCCCACCTTGATATAAACCTCCCAAACGACTCCGGCGACGGGAGAACCGATTGGAATGTTCTCCATGCGGGCTTCGATTAAACCCGCCCCTGCAATCGTATTCGGCGATTTGGGTCGAATCGGCGGACTCTCGACGGGCACGGAGGGAGTCGGCGTCTTGCGTGATTCTTTCACCGTGTACACCGCGAACCCAAAGCCAATCACCGCGATCGCGGATAAGACATATCGTGAATTCATGGGTTTGGTTCTTTCGGCTTGGAACGCATGGTTTCGCGATTTTCCGCGAGTTCAACGAGCCCCATACTCGTCCTGCCCCGAGTCGTGCTGCTTGTCCTCGATCTCGATGACCTTGCCGTCGTCCATGTGGGCGATCCGATCGCCGAAGTGGAACACCCGGTTATCGTGAGTCACCACGGCAACGGCCCGGTCCGGTTTCACCGCGACGTCGCGCAAGAGCTCCATCACGGTCAGGCCCGTCTCATGGTCGAGCGCGGCGGTCGGCTCATCACAAACGAGCAGTTTGGGGTCGTGCGAGAGGGCGCGAGCGATCGCCACACGCTGCTGCTGTCCACCTGAAAGCTGGCTCGGGAGGCTGTCGACCTTCTTCCCCATCCCCAAACTCGCCAGGATCTCCTTCGCTCGACCGACGGCGGGATTCTTCCGCCAACCGGCGATCACGAGCGGAATCGCCGCGTTCTCCGCCGCGGTCAATGCGGGGAGGAGATTGTATTGCTGGAACACGAAACCGATGTTGCGCGCCCGAAACCTGGTCTTCTGGCGATCCCGCATCGAAGAGACCTCGGAGCCGAAGATCTCGACAACCCCCGCGTCCGGATTGAGGATTCCCGCCACGACCGAAAGGAGCGTCGTCTTGCCGCAGCCGGACGGACCCACGATCAGGGTCATCTCCGCCGTGAAGATGTCGAGATCGACCTCCTTGAGGGCCACGACTCGCTGATCCCCGACCCCGAAGTATTTGCAGAGTCCTCTGATGCGGACGGCAACCTTCGATCCATCGGATCGCGGAGCGAACGCGGAGTGTCGAGGAGGAGCTTCGGGAATCTCCGGCATGATCTGGCCCCTTCCTGACCATCCTGAACATTGCGAATCCGTACCGCCGAATTGAATGGGGATTCTCTGATTCGAAGATGATCAGCCGCGGAAGACGATCGCAGGCTCGAGTCGAACCACTCGCTGAATGCTGATGAGACTTGCCAGGACACAGATCAGGATGATGGCGACTCCGGTCACGGGGAGGAGCCAGGGGGTGAAGAATGCGAGTTCTCCGTTTCGACTGGACCATCCGAATAGCGCGCCGAGCCCCGTCCCGATCCCATAACCGAGGACCCCCACGACGGCAGCCTGGAGCAAGACCATCGAGATGATCGAGAGATTGGTTGCTCCCATCGCCTTGAGGGCGCCGAATTGTTTGATGTTTTCGATCGTGAAGTTATAGAAGGTTTGGCCGGCGATCGCCGTCCCCACGATGAAGCCGAGGAGGACCGTCGTGAGGAAGTTGATCGGAATCCCCGTGTAGAGCAGGAAATACTTGATGGTCATCCACATGAACTGCTCGCTCGTCTTCGCACCGAGACCGGTCGCGCCCTGAATCCGCTCCGCGACCTCGATGGCGGATTGATCGGCTTCCGCCTTGGCCAGGACGAACGAGAGGATCTTCCTCTCCCGGGGGACGTACTGCTTCGCCCTCGAATAGGTTGTGTAGACGACCGGGTTCGATTGAAACGTCCTGGTCGCTTCGCAGATGCCCACGATGATCGCGCGACGATCATTCATCTCCAGTTCGCGGGTCTCGCGGAAGAACTCCGCCTTCAATTTTTCGATGCTGGCCGATTCCCACCCCTGACCCGGATACAGTTTTCGAAGTCCGACCCGATCGACGATGATGGAATCGGGTTTCCGCAGATCGGCCAGGCTCCCGACCAGAATTCGCGCGGGAGGCGGCGCGCCGACCATCGACGAATCATCGAGGCCGAGCAGGATCACCTGCTCGATGATGTCAACGCGTTCAACGCTCGGGGTTGAGCCGGCTGGCGGCCTGGCCGGCTCGGCCTGTCCGGAGAACCAGTCCAGCACCGACGTGAAAACGTTGGACCGGGGGCCGGATCGAAATCGGTATGTGGTCAACTTGGCCCGGGCCATTCCTTTATAGAGCGGCACGGCCCATTCAACCCCCTCGACTCCCCGAACCCGATAAAGATTGCTCTCCAGCATCGGCTTCACGTCGTCGATGAAGGCGACATTGGGATCCATCACCCAGAGATCCGCGCCGGTGATGTCCGTGATCTGAGCGGCCGTCCGGAGCATCAACCCGCAGAAGATCGAGCCTTGCTGAATGATGAGCAAGGCGGCGAATGTCAGTCCCGTGACGATGCCGAGGAATTTCGCCCGATCGCCGACCAGCATTTTGAGTGCGATCCAGTACATCGTTCCCTCGCGCGATCACAATCAATCCGTTGAAATTGCCCCGATCTGATCTCGATCCGATTCGCCGGCCCGATTCAACGGGGGGATCACTCCCAGCGCCGCCAGGCAGAAGCCGGAAATATGATCCGTCAGATAATCCAGATCGAGCCCCAGGAATGCGTTGCTTTCCATCAGGCTTTCATTGAAGCGGCGGGCCATCTTGTAGTGCAGGCACTGGCCGATCACGCTGAAACCCAGGACCGTGAGTCGACGCTCATCGGCGTCGGGCAGATTCGCCCGAGAATCCCCTTCAGGATCTCGAATCGCGGCTGGATCGACTCGCGGATCAAAACCTCCGTCGCCTTCGTCGGATTCAACATCTCGCGGAGCATGAGGCGATGACGCCAATCGTCCGGATGATTGATCGCGAGAACCCGCCCCAGGAACTGGTGAATATATTCCCGCAACGCCTCTTCCGGCGAGCCGGATTCCGCAATCTCCCCAAGCTCCATGCCATTCCCACATCGGTGCGCGTCGACGACCGCCTCGATGTAGAGCTGCTCCTTATCGCCGAAGTGGTAGTTCACCGCGGCGATATTCGCCTCCGCGCGATCGCAGATCGTCCGGATTCGGGCCAACTGAAAGCCCTTATCCGCAAATTCCTCCCCGGCCGCCTGGAGCAACCGTACTTTCGTCGGGTCTTGCGCCGCCATGAAGGCATCTCTTCGAGACCGAATTTCAAACAGACGTTTCAAACAACTTTATGATCGGACTGATTTTCGTCAAGATCGAATCTTTTCGAAATCGACTAGGAGAGCCGCGATCGCTCCGAGGATTCAATTCGCCCTGGCGGCATCGGGCGAAGCTTTCAGGATGGGACGAATCCAGGATGTCTGGGTGATGAACTGATTCAAGGACGCAAACGAGATGTGGGCATTGGTCGCGTATCGAGGAGAATCGTTCGCGGGGAAGGTTGCCAGCGTCGCATCGCCTACGAGGAAGACGTTGAAATCCCGGGAAAGATTCTCATAGCCCGCGGTTGTCTTGCAAAAGCACATGTCGGTTGCATAACCGGTCAGGATCACGTTCCGGATTCCATTTTGCTTCAGGAAATCTCGGAGCGCCGGGTATCCATCTTCGTCGTAAATCACGACGTCATCTGGAAAGACTTCGACATCCTTGCAGACGGGGATCGGCAGGTCCCAGAAGCCATCATTATTGTAGCGGGCGCTGGCATCCAGGCCGGGAAACTGTTTGAAGTAATCCAGGAATGGCTGGTCTTCGGAGATCGTCAACTGGGTCGGCAAGGGTTGGCCGCGATACTCGAAGCGATTGAGGATTTGCGCCAGCTCGCGCTTCCCCTCTTCACGTTCGGCGTCGGTCGGCTTGCGGCGAATGCTCCGATAGAGCTTCTTCTGTGTGGGGTACTCGTGACTTCGAAGGCTGAACATGGTGAGGCCGACTCGGCCGCGGAGCCGCTTCAGGAGTGGGTCGATCACCTCCCTGGTATGACGGCCCGCCAGGTGATTCTTGTCGGGGGTGCAGAAATCGGCCACGCCGTTCGGCTCGGGGGTTTTCCAGCCCTGCCCGTCATCGATCCCCCAGGGATGAACCATGATCGTCGCGGTCTGGTCCGCGCGAATCCGGTTGGGGACCTCGATGATTCCCCGCGCGTTGTAGGAAAACCTCCAGGCCCGCACATCCAGGTCCGCCCCGGGATCGTCGATCAATGTCGGCGCTTCATAACGAACCTTTTCGATCACCGGCTGGACGAACTCCGGATAGTCGGCCAACAACGGCTTCGGGTCCGAGATTGGGGTCAGCCGATTTTCATAGATGCGCGTCGCCCCTTTGGCGGAAACCGCTGCCCCGAGCGATTCCCGGGCCGTTGCCTTCGCCCCCTGCGTCAACTCGCCCACGATGGTTCCGAACGCCAAGGTTGACGCAATCCCCAGGACAAATCCAATTCCGACTCGCCTGATCATTTTCATCGCTTATTCCCCTGTTCGATCGAAATTTCAATCTCTCCAGCAATCGGTCGGACCATGACGACCGGATAGACGAACGGATGCGGGTCGGCGAACTTCATCCCACCGTAATGGGCGACGGAGTCGACATATCCGCGAGGGTCGATCTTATCGATCACCCCATTGGTGAGAGTCAATGAGGTCCCATCCGGCCAGCTCAGCGAATCGCCGGAACGCACCGGATTGCCGGAATACCACCAGGCGAGCGTTTTTTCCGCCTCTCGACGGATCGTCAATTTGCCCGGGCGGCGAAGCTCCACGCTCTGAACGCCGATCCCCAGCGATTTCGGACCGACGCAACGCACGAAGGCAAGGCGTCCGTCGTCGGCGACCAGCATCTCGTCGACGGCCTTGGCCGGCTTGTTGATGTCGGCCAATCCGAAGTGATCCACCAGGATGGGCCTGCCGCCGACATGAACGGCAAGTCCTCCCTTCAACAACCCGACGACGATCCCGCCGGGTTGATAGGAATCTCGAAGATAGGCTTCGTTCACCTCGGGCTCCGGGAACTCGAACGCACGAGGCAAGTCGGGCTCCAACTCAGGCGACACTGAAGGGTCGTACCAGACATAGCTGTAGCCACCGAACGCGAAAAGCAATTCTTCCTTCCGGTTCGGGGTGATGTATCTTGTCCGTTGAAGTTGTCCGAGCGACTCATCCCAAAGCGCCAGATATTGATAGATGGGTCTCCGCTGCTCGCGGGCGAGGAAGAGAAGAACCGGCGACCAGTAGTCGAGCTGCCCATAGGAGGGCCCGAAAAGGACGGAGTGATGGTTCTGGTGCCCGTTGTGGCCCTTGGGATGTTTGCCCGCGATTGCAGCGAGTGCGATCCGGCCCGGTAGGGAATGGGGGAATTCCTTGAACAGATCGCGCCCGGTCACCCGCCGGAGCGCATCCATGAAAAAGATGCGGTACTGGAGCGTGGACGCCCAGAAATTCGACGACTGATCACTCGTGCCGCTCGGCGTGAGGGCATGGGGTAGCAAGTAATCGACATGCTTCTGGATCATCCGGTCGAGCCATGCGTCGGCTTCCGGCACCTCGCCGAGCAATGCAAGCGCCACGACGCCGAAGGGGGCCGCGTCGACGCTGCCATGATGCTTGTTGTAATCCTTCCCCGCCACGGTCGGGTCGGCGAAAAAGACGAAGTATTCCTTGCCCACCGCGACCAGCGTCTCTCGGATCGCCGAACGTTCTTCCCCGCTGAGACGGTCATGGAGCAAATCATAGGCGACCGCCAGTGCCTTCATCACGCGCAAGACAGCGTAGGCCTTGCTCGCATCGGGTCGATTGGTCGCTTCATTTTTCCAGACCCTGGCAACCGCCAGGGTCCAGCCTCGCGCGGATTTGAAATAAGGATCTTGATCGGGATCGGAGAGGATCGAGGCGAACGCGAGATGCTCAACGATCGCGGAGTCGTGCATCGCCGCATAGAAACGATCGTAGAGGTTTTCGAAAATGGGGTCGGGCGAGATCGTTGGAATCCACTCGTCGCGCGGCGTTTGCGCCACGCACCAATCGGCGGACATCTTGAGATTCGCCCAGATCCGCGCATGCCGGCCGACGGTCCTCTGGGCGCGAAGTCGCGGCGAATCTTCGGAGACGAAGTATAGTCGAGGATGCCCCGGCACGGACCTTCGTTCGCCATCAGCCCCCCTTGCCTGGCAGGTGGAGGTGGCGAGGAAAGCCTGCCCGATCCAGGCAAGCACAGCCAGTCGGATCAGTTTGTTCATATCATTCGTGACGGCGGGCATTAGGCGGAGGAACAGACGTAACGGCAGGAGCTTGGGATCGAGATCCTTCGTTCGATGGCGGAGATGGCCTCACGCGGGAGGACCGTGAAACTTCTGCCTGTTCAACATAAACGGTAGGGTTGGGCGAATCAATCTCGGACATCCGGGGGACTCTCGACGACATTCTTCAGAGACGCCATAATTCACCGATGGCGAGATTCGGTCGTGAAGGATTTTGACATCAACGGCTTCATCCGTCTTTTGGCTGCGATCGCCGTGGTGCTGCCTGACGCCCGAAATTCCCTCGTCATCATTCGTGTGTTTGATCTTCTGGCGAATCTTCGACGGGAGTCACAACATGAGACGACTCGGCCTCAACTCGATCATCGGCCTTGCGATCCTGCTTGGGCTGACCATTCACGTACCGATGGCCTTGGCTCAGGCATCGAAATCCGGCAAGGATTCTCAACCCCCGTCGAACAAGCCCAAGGGAAAGCCGAAAACCGAGGTCGCCGTCTTCGGTGGAGGCTGCTTCTGGTCGATCGAGGCGATTTTTGAACATGTGCGGGGTGTCAAATCGGTCGTTTCCGGATTCTCGGGAGGGACCGTGCGCAACCCCAGCTATGATCAGGTTTGCACCGGCATGACGGGCCATGCGGAGGTTGTCCGCATCGAATACGACCCCTCGGTGATCTCGTTCGACAAACTCCTCACCGTGTTCTGGATGTCCCACGACCCGACGACCTGGAATCGTCAAGGAGACGACTTTGGGCCTCAGTACCGCTCGACGATTCTCTATTTGAATGAGGAGCAGAAGCAGGCCGCGCTGAAGTCATATCGAGAGCTCACCGATCGTCGCGTGTTCGGCGATCCAATCGTCACCGAATTGATCCCTTTTCGGGCCTTCTATCCGGCGGAATATTACCATCAGAACTACTACCGGAATCAGAAGTATTCCGATTACAGCCTGATCTACATCTTCCCTAAACTCAAAAAACTGAAGCTCGTGAAATGATGCGAGTTGCCCGAATCGTGCAAAGATCCGGCAACTTGGGGCACAAGAGACTTTTCGAGAGCATCGCGCCGGATCATAATAGTTTTCGATCGACGATGTTTGTCCTGGGTCAATGCGCCCCCCAGACACCAGCGCCATGAGGCACAACTCTTGATCGAAACCTGGGGCGGCCCGACCGATCTGATCGAATTTTCAGCTCTACAAAACGAAGTTTGCGCTCTCGTGAAGTTGCCAAGGTCATCCTCGCCGCGATGAATGAAGCTCGGCGTGGTGATTTGGTCTTTTGACGGGTCAAGTCGGATGAGTTCGGCTGCGCCGATTGCGTTTGGTTTGCGTCACGGTCCCGGGGATTTCGCGCAAGGTCATCTCGAATCTTTCTCGGGGGTTCTCCCTCCACTCTGCGCCCTGGTCACTTGCTCCGATCCCACGCTTGCCTTGAGTCGCTTCGATTTGGGAAGATCACGGGGCACTTGAATTGATTCGCGGTCGAGGTAACAGGCGAGCGGAGCAATCGGCTCCCCGAAATAAGCTGAGATTGTCTCGAAAAATCAAAGGATCGCGCAGCCATGTCGCAAACGCAATTACCGGCACTTCGACCCATTCGCGAGATCGCCGAAGAACTGGGAATTGGCCCCGATTATCTTGAACCTTATGGACGCGATAAAGCAAAAGTTCGTCTCGATATCCTGAAATCGATCGATCGCCCGGAGGGGAAGCTGATCCTGGTTTCCGCCATCACCCCGACCC
>CALKTZ010001202.1 GCA_937997355.1 uncultured Planctomycetales bacterium
AACCATCGGCGGGAAATCGCCAATCGATACAGCGACGCCTATCTCCTCTATCAGCCGTACACATTTCAGGATAATTCACCCTTCGGGAAGAAGAGTGCAACCTCCTGGGCGCTGGGCCTGACGGTCCCCCTGCCGGTCTACAATCGCAATCAGGGCAATATCGAGCGTGCGAGGTTGAACATCACGCAATCGCAGCTCGATCTCGCGAGCGTGGAACGCCTCGCGGTGAATGAAGTCCAGCAGGCGGTCAGCGACTACACGATTTCCAGGAATACCATGCGCAGGATTCGGGAAACCCTGATCCCCGAGGCGAAGCAGACGGTCGCGGACCGCTTCAAGCTCTTCGAGAGCGGCGAGCTCGATGTGACGGCCTTCCTGGAAGCGCAACGCGCGTACAATGACACCGTGAAACAATACCTCGACACGGCGATCCGCCATCGCCGGAGCATGCTCATGCTCAACACGGCCGTCGGGCGGCGCATCTTGCCCTGATCCGGAGAGCGATCGCCCGTAACGCATTCATCCATCATCAAGCGACGACGCGCTCACTCGAAATCAACGCGGGCGCGTAAGGGTCTCGGAACGAACGCGCGTGACAAGAAAAAACGCCCCGCCCGGCTCCTTGAGAGGAAAGCCGGATAGGGCGTGAATTGCGAACGACTTCGTTCAACGTTCCGCGTGCGCCGGATGCTCGCAAAGCAAGCCGCCCGTCAAGAGATCAGGTTCTTGACCACTTTCGCGAGGTCGGCGCCGGTTTCCGTCAAGCTGTAGTAGTTATTCTTCCCTTGACGACGCGGGGCGATGATGCCGCCGTGACGCAGCAGGGCGAGGTGGTGGCTGACCGCGGGCTGGCTCTGGCTCAATTGGGCGCAAAGAGCCCCGACATGCCTCTCCCCTTCCGAGAGGATGAGGATCACTTGAAGGCGAGTCGGATCGCTCACGTGCTTCAGAAGGATGGAAGCCCGGCGAGCTTGCTGAAACCGCTGATCAACGGCTTTGGCGCTCTTGGGCTTGCTCGCGACACTCTTCGTCGCGGCGGATTTGGGCGAGGCGGCTTTGGGGCTGACCTTGGCAACGGCCATCGAAGTAGGCTCCTGACACGGTGGAATGACGAATGTCTCGTCGCATAAGATCCCGGCGGCAATCGACCCGTCCGTCGCGATTGAATTACCAGCGGGAGCTGAGTGACCGGCCCGATGACTCAGCCATGGCACTTCGAGTCACTCGATCGGAAGCGATCATGCTGCTACACGTGAATTGGGGAAGCGGGCTCGCACGGAATCGCCCCTGGAAGCTCAGACATTGAGACTTTGCAGGGAAGTAAGAACATCACAGTGTCTCAAAGGCACAATCACAATCTTACGCAAACGTATCACGACGTGGGTGGTTGACAACATCTACGAACAAGTCTACCAATTGACAACCATCTTTTGCAATCGTTGATCGCAAAGATTCGTCAATTCGTCATAGCAGTATCGGGCAAGCCAGATGAAGGGGTGAGAAGAATCCTGAATCTTGGCGCGTTCAATCCCGGGGGCATCCGTTCGGATCGGTGAATGGGCCGAATTCCGAGCTGCGCCGCACATACGCCAAGGTGAAATCGTTGTAATATGGCCAATTCTGTAATATCAATCGCCGCCACGAGGCGAGGCCGTCCCGCTTCATCTCGGCGAAGAATTACGGCGCACCGGCTCCGCCGAGCGAATCCGCTCGAGGAGGCTTCCGGCGTGTCAATCGCCCGGCTTGTGCCATCCAATCAATCAGTTTTGAGACGAAGGAATCAGCGAATAAATCGTCTTGATGAGATCGGTGGCTTCCCACTTGTTTCGGCTCGTGCCGATCTCCAGCCTGGCGAGCTTCCCCTCGGGATCGATGATGGCCGTGCAGAGGTTGTGCATGATTTCATCGCGCCCGGGGCCGTAGACGAGGCCGAGCCTGGGTGCGATTTTCGCCAGCTCGCCGTGGGAGGCGACCGCGTAGGACCAGAGGGGCGGATTCGCCCCGCGAATCCTGGCATGCTGCCGCAGGACCTCGGGGGTGTCGTGCTCCGGGTCGAACGAGAGCGAGATCAGGCGGATGTGCGAGGCGCGTTTGGGAGAGAGCGTGATCTTCTGGGATAGCTCGGAAAACTTGCGATCCATCAAGGGGCAGAAGTCGGGCAGGGGGCATCGGGTATAGATGAAAGTCAGCCCCACGACGTTCCCGCGAAGGTCGGACAGTTTGAAGGTCTTGCCATCCTGGCCGGTCATTTCGAAATCCGGGACCGCCTCGCCGACTTCGAGGGTCTTGGCTTTCACCTTCAACGTCGGCGAACCCCCCGCGAAGCTGACGACGAGTTCTTGCTGAGGCGGAGTCGCTTCATCGGCCGAGTTGGATTCGGCCGCGGGTGTGACGACCGACAGATTCTTCAGCGCATAATCTTTCACCAGCCCGTTCGCTTCCTCGACATGGAGCGTCCCCTCCACCTTGTCGCCGACCTTGAGCTTGTTCAGGAGTTGGAGATCCTTGATGTTGAAGGGCATCGTCATCGCCGCCATGAAGCCCGGGATTTCCTCGTGCTGAATGCGGACTTCCCCGGCTTCCTGATTGAGCCCCTTCACGACGCCGACAAGCTTGTAATCCTTGGTCGATGATGCGGGGGATTTCTCCGAAGTATTTCCTTTTTCGGAGGAGTCGGCCGCCGGATTCGGCCGGGCTGTATCTGTACCGGCATGCTGACCGCCGCATCCCGTAAGGGACGCAAGGGTTGCCATGAGGATCGAGGCGCGAGCGATCCACGCTCGGGCGAAAAATGACTGAGCACGCAAATCGAGCATCATGGTTCGTCTAGTAAGGGAATTTTTCATCGAGTGGGCTTTTCGAGAGTTCGACCAGGAAGGACGCGATTCGTTCCGCGACCAGGGCGGTGATCGCCTCGCCCTTTTCGGCGGCGGCCTCGCGCGGGTTTCCCGATCCTGAGTTGGTGGTGAGCAGGTGCCAGGGGCGGGTGATCTCGACCCAACCTCGGTTCACGGCCTCGAAGCGGCTGGGGGCCACCGCACCGTCGTCGGCCCTGTCCAACTTGACCAGGTCGGCGAAGTGGGCGAGCCCCATGCTGGTTTCCATTTCTCCGGCGTGATCTTCTCGGTGGGTGAAGATTTCGAAGTAGCGGTCGGATGCGACCTTGAACCAGTTGCAGAGGAAGAGATGCACGGGGGTGGAGCGGTGCAACTCGCGGAGGACCCACTTGAGATCATTGCCGCCGTGTCCATTGAGGAGGAGACATTTGAAGATCCCAGATTCCGCCAGCGAGTCCACCAGGTCGCCGATGACCCTGGCGACGGTGCTCGGGTTGAGATTCATCGCCAGGGGGAACTTCATCTGATTGGTCTCCGTCCCATAAGGGAGCGGAGGGAGCATCACTGCTTTGGCGCCCCGGTGATGAGCCATCTCGCAGGCGCGATCGGCAATGACCTCGACCTGGAAGGTATCGGTCCCATAGGGGAGGTGGAGATTATGCGGCTCGGTTGCCCCGAAGGGTAAGACGGCGACCTGGAAATTCTGCCGGTCCTTGATGTCGCTATAGGTAAGATCCGCGAGCCGCCAGGGTTTCATGCAAAAAACTCGAAGGAGGATTGGATGAGGCCGGTGGATCGAGCGTGGCCGGCCCGGGAATCGGGTCGTTCGTTCTAACTTCGGTCTCGGTGGTAGGTTGGGATTGGAGGAAAACCTCTCGGTCGCCAATGCCATTGCGGGGGGCAAGCCGGCTCCGTTACCATCGTTGCGGGAGCGGCCTGGGGCGGCCTCTCTTCACACACGGCTAGAAGCCAATCGAAGTTAGTGAATCCATTGATCATAGCAACCGGGGATCGGTTTCGCGATGCAAGCCTTCGATGCCACCAATCATTATTTTGATCGGGCAGCGAAGCTGCTTGACCTCAGCAACAACATTCGCACCCTCCTGGTGACTCCCGACCGCGAGGTCCGGGTCGAGGTGGTGATCGAGCTGGATTCGGGGCAGATCGGCAATTTCATCGGCTACCGGGTCCAGCACGACAACGCGCGTGGTCCATTCAAGGGGGGGCTCCGCTATCACCCGCTCGTCGATCAGGATGAGGCCCGCTCGCTGGCGAGCCTCATGACCTGGAAGACGGCGCTGGTGGATATCCCCTACGGGGGGGCGAAGGGGGGCATCAATTGCGACCCTGCGAAACTGTCTCGCGGAGAACTGGAAAAGCTCACCCGCCGATTCACCGAGAAGATCCATGATATCATCGGGCCTTACAAGGATATTCCCGCCCCCGACATGGGTACGGATGCCCAGGTGATGGCCTGGATCATGAACGAATACTGCAAGTTTGAAGGGTTCCGGCCTGCCTGCGTGACGGGCAAGCCGGTCGAGCTTCACGGATCGGCCGGGCGAGAAGCCGCCACGGGGTACGGCGTGGTGGTGATCGTCCGGGAGCTCTTGACGAAGCTGAACGCGTCGATCGCCAACTCGACCTTCGCGATCCAGGGTTACGGCAATGTCGGGGGGAACACCGCGCGATTCCTGAACCAGCTCGGGGGGAAGATCGTCGCCGTCTCGGATGCCTTCGGTGCGATCACCAATCCCCAGGGGATCAATATTCTCGAGCTGGATCGGTATGTCGCGGCGCATCGCAAGGTCGGCGGATTTCCCGGCACGGAGCCGTTCACCAAT
>CALKTZ010001203.1 GCA_937997355.1 uncultured Planctomycetales bacterium
GCGTCGGACGAGCACAGCGCCATGTTGAGCCGGACCGTGAAGACCGTCTCGTTCACCGGGATCTTGGGATTGTTGAGGCCGTCGTTCCGCATCCCGGCCGGATTCGAGGCGCTGAACGAGAAGTTGATCGAGTTGAACACCGGGGATTGTTCGTAGTAGGCGAGCGTCAGGGCCATGGCGCTCCAGTTATTGTCGCCGTTCGGCCCCTCGCCCCAGGGGAAGGAGCCCATGGCGCTGAGATAGTTGTGCGTCGCCAGCCCCAACTGCTTCATGTTGTTGGTGCACTGGATCCGCCGGGCCGCCTCGCGGGCCGATTGCACGGCGGGGAGCAAGAGGGCGATCAGCACGGCGATGATCGCGATCACCACGAGGAGCTCGATGAGGGTGAATGCGCGATCGCGCACCCTCGAATGTCGAGTAAGCATGAATGCACTCCTGGAACTCATGAAAAAAATAATGGACGAACCGAGAAGGCGGGTCAACTCGCAACGGTGAAAATACAATGAGACGAATCGACTTATAAAGGAAAATCACCAAAAATTTTCCAAAAGTTTAATATTTCGAATTGCCCCATGATAATATCGGCGTGTTTTATCTTTGTCCGAGGGCGATGCGGCCCGGCGACCTCGGTTTCTTCGATCCAGAATTGAGAGCCGAAGGCCGATGACCGGGCCATCTCGCCGGCCGCGCGATGAGATCAGTTCTCGATGCGTGCGATGATTACGGCATTGAACGAATGCCCCCGAAGGAGGTAGGCGCTTGCACTCGGGGCGGTTCCGCCGCATCCTGTCTTGAATGCGGGCCGGCGAGGAGCGGGAATCCGGCTCGATTGGCCAATCCCGCGACCCCCTCATCCCGGAAACGATCCCCATGCGAACCGTCCGCGCGGCCGCCTTGCCCTCGTTCGTCCTGACCCTCGCCGTGTCCCTGCTGTCGCCGGGGCTCCGCGCCGCCGAGCCCGTGGAGAGTTCGGTCCCGAACAACGGCAAGAAGTACCTGATCATCCATGCCGACGACGCCGGCATGTGCCACTCGGTGAACCGGGGGACCATCGAGTCGCTCGAAAAAGGGCTCGTCACCTCGTGCAGCATCATGGTCCCCTGCTCGTGGGTCAAGGAGTTCGCCGAGTATGCCAAGGCCCACCCGAATTACTGCTACGGCGTCCACCTGACCCTCAACTCCGAGTGGCCGGGCTACAAGTGGGGGCCGGTCGCCAGCCGGGACAAGGTGCCGAGCCTGCTCGACGCGGACGGCTACCTGCATCGCGGGGTGGAAGGGGTCGCCAAGAACGCCAAGGCGGAAGAAGTGGAGCTGGAGCTCTGCGCGCAGATCGAGAAGGCCAGGGCGCTCGGAATCCCCCTGAGCCACATCGACACCCACATGGGGGCGCTGGTGAGCCGCCCGGATCTCGTCGACGTGTACGTCAAGGTCGGGCTGAAGTACGACCTCCCCATGCTCTTCGTACGCAAGCTGGGGGGGAAGGTCGTCGAGGAGCACCCGGCGATGAAGAAGCGGGGCAAGGAACTGCTCGCCGCGCTCGACGCCCGCAAGTTCCCGGTCCTCGACGAACTGGAGCAATACTACGGCGGAGACACCCACGAGCAGCGCCTCGAAACCTACATGAAATCGCTGCGGAATCTGCAACCCGGCGTGACGCAGCTCATCATCCACTGCGGCGTGCTGGACGACGAACTGAAGGCGGTGACCACCAGCTCCGCGCGACGCGACGGCGACCGCCGAATCTTCACCGACCCCGCGACCGCCGCCGAGATCAAGAAGCTCGGCATCGAGCTGATCTCCTGGAAGCAGTTCCGCGAGCTGAGCGAGAAGGCCGTCGGCTCGCGTTGAGTGGGGTCGGAGAATCGACATTGTTGAGTCGAACGGAAAAGGGGACCGGCTCGAAGCGGAGCGCCGTACTCGTTTCCGTGCGAATGCGCATTCACCGACGAAGTATCAATCATCGTCTCCCCTCTCGGAGGGGGGAAACAGGGGGGTCTTCGGTGCATGGCCTGTGCCTCATCCACCCCCTATTGTCCCCCTTGCCAAGGGGGACGGATCGGTTTCGGTGGCCGGTTGTCGGAGGTTTCGAGACCTTCGGTCGTCGGTTTCGGCGGGGTCGTGAGACTTGCGCCAAACAAGACTTGCGCTTTCATTTTTAAAAAATAAGAACGCGTTTCCTCTGTGGCGTGCCCCGAGGGGTGGGCCGTCTGGAATATTGCATGAAGGCGGGGGGGAACTGGCCGTCGCCGCGACCCTCTTGACGTATTGATTGGTCGCCCGCCGGCTGCGTCCCACGCGGTGGGCGATCTCCGACCCCGCGGGCCTCTTGCATGGGGCTTACTTAGCCCTGGCGTACACTTGGAAGGAAACCGCGACTTCTTCGCCCGGATTCACATCCGGCAACGTCCATCGGATGATCGAGCCGTTCCGGGCCGTGGAAGCCGTGACCTGACCACCGTACGAGGTTTGGGCACTTCCCTGCACGTAGGTGATGTTCCGGGCCAGCCGTTCGGTCATCTTTGCCGAGGTGACGGGCGAGTTGCTCTCATTCCGAAGATGGATCACGACCGTCCTCACGCTGCTCCCCGGGAGTACTTCCACTCGCGGGCTGAGGGGGGCGGGATACCCACCGCCGGGAAGTCGCTTGTGGCTCCACGAGGCCGTCGACTGAGAGACCGTCGGGGAGCTGATGACGATGGCCTTATGAGCCGCCCGCAATGGCGAGATATGGCTGAGCGTGATTCGTCCTTCCAGCAGATCCAGTGAGTCTGCCCTAAAAGGCTTGCGTCGGCTCATCGATCTTGCCCCATGGACACAAATCCCGATTTCCCCGATGCCATCCGTTGGCGGGGATCGGAACTTTAAATCTTTGGGATTATCGGTACAAGCCGAATCTTTCATGAGACCGCCAGGGCGCCAGGGCGCCAGGGCTCTCAGGTTCTCAGCGTCCGGACCTGGCTTCTCGATCATTTAGGCATGATCCGTAGCCAACTCGAAGATGCCGACCGTTTCAGGGCGTCGGTTGCTCCCAGGCGGAATTCATCTCGTAAACTTCCAGGGATTTGAGCTTCGCCGGGGTTCCGGTGCCGGTCGACCGGACGCCGAGGCTCGTGTTGGCGAGGTCCGGGGCGATGGCCGCCGAGATCGCGACCCGGCCGTCGTTGCCGAAGATTTCCACCGAGCCCCGGTCGAGCAGCAATCGCAGCTTGATCACGTCGTCCTCGGGGGCGAGGGGGGCCTTGATGTTGTTGATGCGCAGCTCCCTGGCCGCCGGGTCGTAGGTCAACGGGATGCCTCGCAGGTTGAATTCCAGCGGCGATGCCTGGCCCGAGGGGATCTCGACCGTCGCCAGGATGTCGAAGAGGTCTCCCGAGAGATCCTTGAGCGGGTTGGGGTCGCCGGCGCTCAGCGTCAGGTCGGACCAGGCCCGCTTCGATCCCTCCTTGCGGAGCGTCTCCAGCTCCTTCACCGGCGCAAGGTGAGGCGGCAGGGGACCGTCATCTGCTGGTTGAACGGCATGCCGGGGAACTCGATCCCCTGGCCCCAGCCGACCTGGATGCGACGGCCGTCCGGGGCGTTGGAATAGGATTGGGCCGCGTAGAAGTTGCCGTGCCACAGGCGATGCTTGCGGGCGGAAGCCCCGGGGAGTACCGTGAACCGCCGGCCGTCGAAGTTGCCGATCAGGTACTGGCCGTCGGCCGCGTAGAGCACCCAGAGCCGTTGGGCCGGGTTATCGTCGATCGGAAGCTCGAAGAGGTCGGGGCATTCGTAGAAGTTGTCGACCCGCCCTTGCGGCGTCCAGGTCTTGAGGTCGACCGACGTATGGAAGGCGATCACCCGCCGCCCCTGCTCGGGCTCGTCGTAGACCGCCATCACCCAGCGACGGGAGGGCTCGTGCCAGAAGACCTTGGGGTCGCGGCCGACGTGCGGGTGCTTGACCACCGGGTTCCACGCGGGCTCCCGGAACGTGCGGCCCCGGTCGGTGCTGAAGGCGATGCACTCGCCTCGTCCGGTGCTGGTGAACGCCACGACCAGCGGGGCCTTCTCCCCCTCCTCGACGAACTTCGCCGTGTTCTTGAGGTCGACGAACCCGCTTCCCGAGAAGGCGTAGTCGTGGAAATTCGGCGGATAGAGCGCGATCGGCAGCTCGGTCCAGCGGACCAGATCCTTGCTCACCGCGTGCCCCCAGTGCATGTTCCCCCAATTTCGGCCATACGGGTTGTGCTGATAGAACAGGTGGTATTCGCCGTCGTACCAGACCAGGCCGTTGGGGTCGTTGAGCCAGCCCCTCCTCGACGTGAAGTGGAACCGCGGCCGGCGCGCCTCCTGATAAAGATGGCCGGAATCGGGGACGTCATCCGCCTGATGGATCGCCTGGAACGGGGCTGCGCCCGGCTCGGAATCCAGCTCATCGCAGGCGATGGCGATCGTCTTCCCCCGGAATCGCTCCATGTCGACGAAGACCTGGAACTCCGGCTTGTGCTCGTCCAGCTCGATGCTGAATTCGCGGAGGATGGCCGCCGGGCGATTCGCGGCTTGCCCGGCATCGACCAGCTTGACCCGGAGCATCGGTGCGCCGGTGCGCACCGGAAGATGGAGATATCGCTTGCTGATCGCGATCTCGCGGCGTGCCGGCTTCGACTGGCGAGGCTCGTCCCCCTGCACGATCTGGTCCACGTTGATATGTCCCCAGCCCCCGGTCCGCCGGTCGACGACTTCCAGCGTGGCGGTCTTGCCGGTCAGGTCCTGAACGTCCCAGCTCTTCCAGCGGAGCCGTTCCGAGCCCCCCGGTTCGAGGTTCGGCCCGGCGGCCGTCCGCGCGACCCGGCCGTCGACCCGCAGGTTCATGCAGGTCTCCCCCTCGAATCCGCCGCCGCCGATCAGGAAGCTCAGATGCTTCCGCTCGATCCGGAACGGCGGGCTCGTGAGGGTCCCGGTCGATTCGTCCCCCTTGAGGAAGCTGTTGACCAGCCCGTTCCCCCGGAAGCCGCTCACCGCCATCTGGCCGGGCAACGTCCCTTGCGCGGGCCGATCGCCGAACGCCGTGCCGGTCGCCTTCCAGTCGCCGTAATCCTCCCCTTCGAAGTCGGCGATCACGATCTCGGCACGTTCCGACTCCGGAGGGGCCATCGCGGCAGCGGCACCCGAGACAAGCGCCGACAGGCCGGAAATGAGGACGATCAACGGAACGAAGCGGCAGGCTCTTGAAATCATGGCGGGTGGTCCGGGCGAGCAAAATATCAAGAAGCACGAAAAGGCAGGGGACACATCCCCGATTGTTCAAGATGGCACGAACGGATGCAAGGACCGGTCAGGAGGAACCCTCGGCTCCGGCCTTGGGGGGCGTCGGCGGG
>CALKTZ010001204.1 GCA_937997355.1 uncultured Planctomycetales bacterium
CGCGCCATGAAGGAGGCCCAATCTCAGAAAGAGTTCAGCGGGCCGAAGGCACAGGATTTCTACGCCCGACAGGCACGCCGCGACGCCGGCCCTCGCGTCGACAGGACCCCGCAGGAGGTGCATCGCGATTGCAAGGAACTCGCCGCACGATACGGAGTGACCCTCGAGTCTCTCACGAAGCCGAAGCCAGGCCCGGCCGCGGCACGCGACGCGGCGACCGAGATGCTGACGGCCTTGCGGGTGGCGAAAGACGCGGCGGCCGTGTGCACGAAGAAGCACGGCAGCTTCTCCGCGGACCAGTTCCAGGAGAAGCTCTTCACGCTCGCGATCGGGAAGCCGACGACGGTCCAGGCCCTCGACACCATGGGCAAGGCCGCCTTGAACGATCGCTCGATTGCCGACATCAAGCAGCGGACCATGCCGGACGGCACGACTCGCTACTCGACCAAGGAATCGAAGAAGGTCGAGCGAGCCGCCGAGCGGCCCTATCAGCCCGACACCAAGGAAGCGTGGGAGTCACTCAAGGTCGCAGCGAAGGGGCTCGGATCGGCCGTCTTCATCAAGACGGCAACCAAGGCGACCGAGGTGGCGGCCCGGCTCACCGAGCTCGTCAGGCCCGAACGCAAGACGGTCAGCATCGACGCGTCGCGTGTCCCGAACCTGATCGACGCCTGCAAGCCTACGCCCTATCTCGCCGCACATGCGAAGGCGCTCACGGCCGGACTCCTGAAGGGGAGCGGCAATCCGCACGAGCGGGCCGGATTCGCGGCGAGGGAGTACGCAAAGCTCCGCTCGCACGAGAGGCTCCCGAAGGGTTCCGTCGTCATCGTCGAGAACGCCCTCTCCATGTCGGCCCGCGAGATGGACCAACTCTCGATGATCGCAAAGCGGGACAAGGCCCACGTCGTCCTCACCGACTTCAAAGAAAAAGAGCTTCGGCAGACTCACCAACGCGCTCGAAATCTCTGAGTTCCGCGGACTGAAATGAAAGGAGAGAACCCATGCTAGAGATACTCACCGCTGCCCTCGCGGCGATCCTCGCCGCGAGGGCGGCGCGGAAAAGGGACGATTCAGGACGGCAAATTGTGCTCGCCATCCCGCCCGCTCCGCCCGAACCAATCCGGCCTCGGCACATTGACCATCCCCTCTTCAATCGACATCGCGGCGCGGTGTCGACCACGCAATACCTCGCGGCCCGCTATCTCGCCGCCGACCCCGGGCCCCTCTTCTCCCTCGCCGGCGTGCTCTGGCCGGCGAGACGATTCCTCAACAAACTGACCCTCATCACCGGACGCCCCGACTCGGGGAAGACCGTGCTCATGCGATTGATGATGGAGTCGGTCGCGAATCTCTTCCCGGTGCTCGTCGAACAGGCGAAGGCGGGCCTCTACCCGGGCGAAGGCAAGATGCGATGGTTGGTCATCGATCCGACGAACGCCTTCCTGCCCCTCCTCTATCAGGTCGTCCCGTCCGACATCCCGATCGTCCGGTCGACGCCGGTCGACGCGGGCTCGAAGCGTTGGGCGATCCGCGAGGACATCACGAGCCCGGCCCTAATTGAAGCCCTCCTGGAGGGACTCTTCCCCGAGTCCCTCTTCAAGAAGGGGAGCGACCCGTTCTGGTACACCAAGGGGCGCGAGATCACCGGGGCCGTCGTCACGGTCTATCTCGAGAAGCATTGTGCCTGGGAATTCCACGACCTCGTGATCCCGATCAAGTATCCCCAGTTCTTGAAGCCGCTGCTCATGCAGTGCCCGTCGACGCGGGGGATGGCGGAGCACGATCTCGTGGGGAGGCTCGGGAGGGACATCCTGGTTACCGCGAGCTCGATCCTCAACAAGATGGCCATCGCCGCCGCCCTGTGGCAGAAGGCGGACGCGACCTTCTCACTCAAGCAGTTCCTCGACCGACGCGAGGTGCTCCACTTCGCCTATACTCCCGACTTGATCCCGTGCTTCTCCGGGATCGCAAACGCGATGACACGCGTCCTCATCCTCCTCGGCATCTCTCGAAACGAGACGCACAACCACACGATCCTCTGGCTCGACGAGGGGAGATACCTCGCAGACCTCGCGGGATTCGAAGATCTTGCGGCCCGCGGAAGAGGAGCCGGCTTCGGGGCGATCTTCGCGGCCCAGGGGAGGTCTGGTCTCGACAATAAGTGGGGCGAAGGTCGCGTCAAGGAACTCTTCGATCTCGTGTCGACCTGGGTTGCACTCTCCTCGGGGCCTGAGACCGCCGAGGCATTCTGTCGGGCTGTGGGGAAAGTCGAAGGCGTCCTCAAAAATTACGGCACGTCGCTGTCGTGGAATACTAGCACGTCGCGAACAACGAGCGAGGGGACGACCAAGTCCTGGTCTACTCAAGACTTAAAAACTACGAAAGGAGGCTCATCGAATAAGGGTACGTCCGAGTCGATTTCAACGTCGAGAGGCGTGAGTTCCAGCGAGAACTTTCAGCTGACCGTGCGCGATGCGATCTTGCCGAGTGAATTGACGAACCTGCCCTACGCGAACCCATGCCTCGATCAGATCTCCGGATTCGCCTTCAACCCGGAGGTTGGTGCCTTCCATTTCGCGGCCCCCTTCGTCGACCACTTCAAGAATCTCCCGGAGGCGCTCGTCGACTCCCTGCCGAGGAGGCCCGACAGCGATCAACGGCTCCTCCCCTGGACGACAGACGACATCACTCGGCTCGGGCTCGAAGCAACCCCAGAATTGATCGCGGCCATCGAGAAGACCTGGAACGGGATCGGAGGTGCACCATGAATTGGGGTAGAAAGCCCGCACGCTGGAACGAGACGATCCTCAACTTCAATCAATCGCTCGGGAGGACCGAGACCCCTTTTCCGCAGCAAGGGCGAATCGCCCGCAAATTGTGGATCACGAGACGCACGAGGCTCGCCATCCTGGGGTGTGCCGCCGCGGTCGCCTGCCTCGTGAAACTCTCGGGCTGCGGGCATGAGGCGACCGCCGTCCACGAGAAAGCACCCCACACGCCGATCCCCGAAGGGGCCAGGGACGATCCGCGTGTCGCCGGGTCCGACTCGATGGGGGATGCGATCGCCCACTCGCTCGCCGTGATCCACAAGCGTTTGGGCGACCTCCAAGCGGCCTATCTCGAGAGGGCCCGCATCGAGGGAGACCTGAAGGAAGTGGCCGAGAACATGCGCCCCATGATCGAATCGGCCCGCGCGCATTGCGACGCGATCAGGCGGGCTGCGAAAGACTTGAAGGTCCAGCTCCCGATCGCCCAGGCCGGCTATGCATCCGCCGCCTCTTCCTATCGCCAGCGTGCCGAGGCCTACCGGGATCAGGCGCTCAAGGAGATGAATATCAACTTCGCAAACCAGTTCGACGTGCTCGCCGCGGACACGCCCCGGAGGCTCGAACTGACCGACAAATTCCTCGCCCAACTCGACGACGCCCAGGCGTTCCTCGCCGAGACCTCGCGTTGCTTGCGGGATGCGGAGACGGCATTCACCATCCTCTCCGGCGGTGGCAAGATGCCGAAGGTCCCGCCCGACCTCAAGGCATTCAGTCGCCGCCTCGACGAATTCATCGGGGTCGTCCTCGAGTATGAGGACAAGCTCCTCGACAAACCCAGGCCGAAGCCGTCGAGCGCCTCGGTCAATGGCGCGAAGAAACTCCCGGGTGAGGCATCTCGAGCGAAGCGCGCTACCCCTCAAGCGTCAAAGACAGAGTCAGCCACATTCAACACGGAGCACAGCCCGGTCGGGCAGCTTCGCAACCACCCCTTAGATTCGCGCGAGGAGCCCGCGCCGACAGATCCTCGAACCGACGGATTACTGCCGGTTGGTGCCCGATACACGGGGATGCTCAACACCCCCGCCTACAACTTCGATTGCCACGTTTCCCTCGAGATCATCGAGCGGAGCGGCAACACCTTCCGAGGCATCGTGTCCTACGGACGCAACCCGGCGATAGGGCGGCGTGGGGTCCGCGGTACCCTGACGTCGAATCCGATGTGCCTCAGCTTCTCGACCGAGTGGTACGAGGGGAGCCTCACGCCCGAGTCCATCCGCTATGAGCTCAAGCTCGAAGCCGACGCCTTCAGCGGTAAGTGGTCGAGCCAGTCCCTCGCCGGGACGATCTACTTCGCCTCCGTCATACCCAATCCCAAATGGTGAAATTTCCGCAACGGGCAAGGATGCCCAGCCACCCTGGAGGTGCCCGATGGAAGATGACGCATTGGAGGTACTGATCCGACGCCTCGATCGGATCGAGCGGCTCATTCAGGACCAGAAAACGGTCCGCGAATGGTACACGACCGAGGAGTTCGCGGAGCGCGTCGGCAAAGCCGAGTTCACGGTCCGCGAATGGTGCCGCCACGGCCGCATCAACGCGCGAAAACGGATGAGCGGTCGCGGGGGCTCGTGCTCCTGGGCGGTCTCGCACGACGAGCTCTTGAGGTACCAGAGGGATGGGCTCCTGCGAGGGCGAGGACCGTAGGACTTCTGCGATTCTTCTGCGAATACTGGCCACGTGAGCGACGGGCGACTACAATGCGAGCGAAGGCAATTTCGTCACTAACTCCAAGTAAGCCAATAGAATCCAACGCCTCCCCTATCCCGCTCCTATGCCAGCCATGGTCAGTCCGACTAGGTTCAGGTCCTAGTGCCCTTCACCGGGCGTGCAGGTTCAACTCCTGTCTTCGGCATCTTGCAGCATAAGGACTTACGTCGAGAGACGTGAGTCCTTTTTTATTGTCTTGGCGAATTCGATTGCGCACGGATTACACACGCATGGGTTTGACGTGGTATTAAGATTGGGTAGGTGATCGTCCTCGCAAACCCGATCGAGCCAAGTCGATGAGCCTTTCGTTTGATCCCTACTCGAAGGTGGTCCATCTCCGATTCCGATATCCTCCCGGCCGCAAGGGCGTTGGGCGGCACGTGACGCTTCCCGCTCAAACGGAGCGGGAAGCGGAACGGATCTGGGCTCACATTGAAGAGACGTTGGAGGATTTGCGGCGGGGCAAGTTGGTCATGCCCAACGGCCTGGATGATTCGGCCATCAAGGCGTTCATCGTCTCTGCGGGGAAGATCCTGCCCGCTTCTCCCGACGATCCCTCTCAATTCAAGATCCGCACTCTGGGCAAGCTCCTCGATTATTACGAACGAGAACTGACCACGGGAGCCAAAGGGGCCGGTACCCTGGGAACCGAGCGGATTCACGCGCGGCATCTTCGGCGCATCATGAAGGGTGATTTGCCCCTCGCTAACTTGAATCAGCTTGAGGTGCAAACCTACGTGAATCAGCGATGCAAGGAGGATGTGTCGCCGGTCACGATCGGCAAGGAGTTGGCCACGCTTTCAGCGATCCAGCATTGGG
>CALKTZ010001205.1 GCA_937997355.1 uncultured Planctomycetales bacterium
CGGTCAAACGGAATTCACCACGTTTTATGGTGTTAATGCCCAAAAGCGGATCTCACCGGCTGTTGATGCCGGGAATGGTAACGCCTGGGGGATTTTTAACTCCGCCCTGTCGAGTAATCATCCCGGAGGGGCCAACGCCGCCTTCTGCGACGGCTCGGTCAAATTCATGAAGGAGACCGTGAATTCCTGGCCGATCGATGTCAATGGAGCTTCTCCGTGGGTTCAGGTGAACGGAACGGCGCCAGGTGGCTTGACGGGTGGGAATACACTGACTTATGCACCACCCACACCGCAGGGCTTGCCGATTCTTCAAGCCATCAGCACTCGGGCCGGAGGCGAGGTGGTCAGCGCGGATCAGTATTGATCCAGGCTGATTGCAAGATTCATTTCGGACAACGAACGAAGGCCGAGTTTCCGTGGACACGCGGAGACTCGGCCTTCTTCGCTTGGTGGACTTCAAATCCGCCGTGGCTCATGATGGATTCCGGGTTGATAGTACGAACAGGTTGTTCGTTCCCGCGAGAAACTGAGCCGGGTGGCCGGGGCAAAGCGCCAGCGTGCCCCGGGGAGCCAGGCCGGGGCTGTCGGGATCATTGGGACTCTGGGGCATGCTCGCCCTGTCGGGCTCGCTTTGCCCCGGCCACCCTTCACCGGCCGATGCGGGACGGAAATTCAAAGCTTCACCCCGGAATCTATCATGAATCACGAGGAGAAGTTGAATCATGCACCAGGCCGGTGTCCATTTCATTGCTTTGCTTTCTCGATCGTCGAAGGCAGTCTCTCGAACCAGGCGAAATCCCCGGTATCGATCCCCCAATCCGGGCCGAAGAATCCCGCCGCCAGGAGTCCCGGATTCGCCCCACCGTCCGGGGCCGGGATGAGCGACTTGCCGTTGATCAGGAAGAAATCGGGATAGCCGACACCGGAAACGAAATAAGGGAGTCGATCGGTTAATCGCAGGCCGCGAGGGCCGGTCCCCCCCACCGCGCAGACGGTTGCGCGATCGCTGCCGGGTCGCGGCCTGATCACGAGGCAGGCGAGATCATCGCCGATCGTCTCGCGATCCCCGCAACGGACTTTCTCCCGATGAATCTGGACCGGGCCTTCACCCAGCAAGGACTTCCAGGCGGCGTTGAGGTCGGCGTGACCGTACACGACCAGGTCGCGGTCGCGCAGGCTTTCGTCGTTCTGGGCGGCGAGGAATGTTTCGTCGGAGATGACGTCGATCGAGCCATTCCCGCGATAGCCGAAGGTTTCCGCGTCGTACCGGGCCTTGAGGAACGACCAACGATTCTCCTCGGCGGTCCCCTTCGTGCCGAAGATGAAAACGACCCGATTGCGAAAGCCGTTTTTGAAAGGCCCGTAGCGAGTCGGCCCCTTGGCTTCGGGCGGTGGCGGGGATGTCCGAGCCGTCCAGGTTTGCGCGGAACGTTCGAGCCAGATCCGATTCGACTCGCCCGAGGCAATCGGCTTGAGCCCCGGTAAGGACTGGCCATCGATTTCGAGATTGACGGGCCTCTCCGTTTGATTCGAAGCGAAGGCGAGCCCGGTGTCGATCGCCAACCGCTGGACGTTCAGGGTGGTCCCCTTGAACTTTCGATGTTCCGGGTCCGACGTGAAATGAACTTCGCTGAAGGCGAGCGGCTTCTGCTGGGCTTCGATGGTCAACCAGTTCGACCGCGGCGAGACTCCCGGGCTTGCCGTGATGAAATCGACCTTCCGGACGGCGCCGGGCGAGGGGAGGCGGCGGGTTTCGAAAAAGGCGAACAAGGGGGGCCAGTCCACGCAAGGATTGCCCCACCAGTGCCCTGCTCCCGGCTGTTCGTGATAGACGAAATCGGGGTGGAAGTCACCGAGGACCCGTCGCATCCGACGCGCCTGATCGGCCGGCACGTTGTCGTCGGCGTCGCCGTGGAGGATATAGACTCCGACCCCATTCAAGTTCCTGGCCAGGCTGAGTGTATCGCTCGGCGTGATCGCTCGGGCCAGAACCGCCTTGACGGGATCTTCCCGATCGGCCTGGTTGGGCTCTTTCAGGCCGGCGTACGACCACATGCTGATCCACCCCGCGCTCGGGGCGATCGCGGCGAAATGATCGGGGAATGTGACGCCAAGCTGCCAGGTTCCGTGCCCTCCCATCGAATGACCCGTCAGGTAGATGCGCGTCGGATCGGGGTCGAGCGTGGTACGGGCGAGTTTCAGGACTTCGAGCGCATCGAGCCGGCCCCAGTCTTCCCAGTCGAAGCCGAACGGTCGTCGATTGGTCGCGGCGACGATGTTGAGGCCAGGCTTGGGCGCGTAGGATTCGGCCTGGCCGATCCCCTCGACGCCGGCCCCGTGGAGAGTGAGCACGAGCCCCGGTTTGTTCCCGGCCGAGGCTTTGGGATCGAGTTCCGGCAAGGCGGGGACGAGGGCGTAGTATTGAAGACTGCCGTCGATCGACGAGCGGAAGGTGATCTTGCGGGCCTGCTCGGGCTTGTGTACCCGGAAGCCGACCTTGGCCGTATCCAGGATGTCCCGGGCATCTGTTGAGGCCGATTTGGCGATGAGCTCGATTTTGACCTCGCACGGACCGGTGGCGGTCGGTGCCGCGCCTCGGATTTGGAAGCCAAGCTTTCGGGTCGAGGAGGGTAGCAGCGGTGGCAATGGGGTTGTGGTGGAAGTCCCATCCGGCAGCGTGGCCCGGATCGCCAGGCCGTCGCGCGTGGACTCGTCGACGTTGATCGTCACGATCGCGGCCTCGGCATCGATGGCCTGTCCGATGATGAAGTCGGGGGTGGTCATGTCTGCCGCATTCAGTTCGCAGCCCCCCTTGGGGGCGACCAGCCTGGCTCGCAAGCCGCCGCGCGTGGAATGGAACAGGAGCGTGTTATGCCCCTTCCGGAGGGTCACGGGAATTCGCTGGAACCCCAGGCTATAAAGGTCTCCGAAGCGGGGGGCGTCATTCACGTAGACCATGGAATGACCGGCCGCCTCGAGGATCATTGGGCGGCCGTCCGGGAGTTCGAGATCGAAGGCGAGATAAGAATGGGGGTTGGGAAGCGCGAAATGCCCATCCTTGTTCGACTTCGCGAGTTCCCATTTCTTTTTCGAGCCGTCGAAGAGGGGGACTTCTTCCCCGGGTTTGGGCATCGCCCAATCGCCGGCGACGATCCGCGTGGCGATCGGATCGGTGGCGATGGGCGACCGGCGTCCCGAGCCGTCGACCGCGATCGCCAACCCTTCCTTGAGTTCGATGGGAGCCTTGGCCGGAAGGTTTGGGTCTGGTTGTACACCCTCCGACCCGAGGGCACGGCCGGCGAGCGGCAGGGCAATGCAAACCTGCAACACAAGCCGGGAGAAGGGAAGCGCTTTCGGGTGGTTGAGTCTCATCGCTGCCTACTCCGGGAAAGGGTGCCCCTTGGTCTCCGGCATGAACCAGACGACGAAGAGCCCGAACACGTAAATCGTTGCCAGGGTCAGCGCGGCGGGACGGATCGGCGTGGAATATCCGAGCCCGCTGAAGACGAGGGTCAGCTTGCCCAGGACCAGCGGCCCCGTCGCGGTGATGAATCGCGCGATGTTGTTGCAGAAGCCGGTCCCCGTCGTCCGGAGCGCGGTCGGGAAGAGTTCGGGGAGGTAGACGACGAGTGCCCCGAAGATGGCACACGTGCAGAAGCCGAGGATCGGGAGCATCCAGTAGACGTCCGAAGCTTTTTCCATGAAGCCGAACGTGAGATAAACCGAGCCGAGCGCCATCAAATAGGCAAGGGCGAATGCGGGACGGCGGCCGAACCGGACGGCGATCGATGTGCAAAACAGCGCGCCGAAGAAGGAGCCGACATCCTGGAGCAATGTCCCCTGCCCGACGTAGGAGTCATCCTCACTCCTCCATGAGTCGGCGAGTGCCTTCGCTTCCTCCGGGTTGGATGTCGCGGTGAGGGAGAGTTTGTTGAGATCGAGCCCGTGCGGGGGGATCGGGCCGAGCCTGGCTTCCAGGGCAATCCGCCGCTGATCGAGCAGGCTGCTCCGGACCAGCTCGGGGGTGAACAGCCCGATACTCCAGAGGCCAATCTGCCCGACCATCGCCAGGGTCAGCCCGAACAGTGTACACTTCCGCAGCCTCGGGTTCGAGAAGATGGCGCGGAGGTCGCCCGGCCGGATGCCGGTCGAAGTGATCGGGGCTTGGTCGGTGGCGCGTTCATCAGGCAATTCCGGGGTCTCGATCGCGGTCTTGCTTTGAAGGCGTAGCCAGCGATCGGGCTCCTTGATGCGCATCCGGATGAAGACGACCAGCAAGCTGGGGATGACGCCGAACAGGAAGAGGACGCGCCAACCCGCGGCCTGCCCGATCGGGGTCTGCGGCCCGATCGCCAAACTGAGGGCCGATCCGACGATCGCTCCCACCGAGGAGAAGGCCTGGACGATCCCCAGGGCGTACGACCGTGCGCGAGCGGGCATCGATTCCGCCACGAGCGCAACCCCCGCGGCGTACTCGCCGCCTATCCCCATCCCGGCGAAAAATCGATAGATCGCGAAATCCCACCAGCCTTGCGCCAGCCCGGACAACCCGGTGAACACCGAGTACATGAGGATCGTGAGGGACATGGTGCGCACGCGTCCCCAGCGATCCCCCACCAGGCCGAAGACCAATCCGCCGGTGGCCCAGCCCGCGATGAAGATGGTCGTCGTCCAGCCGGCGTAGGTCGGCACTCTCTCGGGCGAGAGATTCGGCAGCAGATCCCTCACCGCGGGAGTGCGCGCCAGGATGAAGAGGCGCTGATCCATGGCATCGAAGAGCCATCCGAGGATGGCGACGATCAGGATCCACCAATGAGACCCGGAGAGTTCCCGCCACCAGGGGGAGGGATCGTCCGCCTCGCTATTCGATCGCGCGGATGTTTCCGTCATTCCGCAACCTTGCGGTAGCGTCCCGCATAATAGAGGAGCGGATCGCCGCCGTGGATTTCGCCGGTTAGGATTTCGCCGACAAATATCTCATGATCACCCCCCGGGAGGATCTCGACGATACGGCAATCCACGAACGCGAGGCAATCGGCCAGGATCGGGGCGGTGGTTTCCCCTTTTCGAAGATTCAGATCCGAGAAATCCTTGGGGCCGGGAGTCGCGAACCGCCGGGAGAGGTCTTCCTGGTCGGTGCGGAGGATATTGATCGCGAAGCAGCGATTCTGCTTCAGATAACCGAGGGTTTGCGCCTTCTTTTCCACGGCGACCAGGACGAGCGGTGGATCGAGCGAGAGCGAGGCCACCGCATTCGCCGTGAGTCCGTGCGGCCCACCTTCGCCGTCGGTGGTCACGATGGTGACTCCCGTTGCGAAATGACCGAAAATCTTCCGCTGCAATGAGGATTCGAATGG
>CALKTZ010001206.1 GCA_937997355.1 uncultured Planctomycetales bacterium
CGAGTTTCACCCGGAAGCGCTTTTCATCGACCCGCATCTGAAATTCTGATGCCGGGATTAGACACCGGTGGCTCGGGAACGTCTTGCCCTCGGAGCGCACGAACCTAAACTCGACGCCATCGGTAAAGCGCGGATTGGACCCCCAGCGTGCCTTGATCAGTTGGGGTCGTCCGGGTTCATCCGGTTTGTACCGCACGATCGGCCGGAGATTGTCCTCCGGGGCGTCGGCTTCAAACGGAGTCGCGGTCGCGTCCATGATATGGAACATAATAAGAACAATGGTGAGTCGCAAGGCTGAGGAGATTGGGGTCCGACATGTGTAACGATTACCGCCTCGAAGTTGAGATCGCCTCGATCATGGAGGATTTCAACGATCTAGAGATTGCGATCGAGACGCCGGAGGGGATCCCCAACGTTGCTCCGCGAGCGGACATCAAGATCACCGACACGGCCCCGATCGTGCGCAGCAGTGCGAGCCGCCTGAGAGGCGAGCTCGTGCAGCGCCGATGGAGCTGGCCCGCGCCGAACAAGAAGCCGGTCTACAATTTCCGGTCGGAGGGCCGCGAGTTCACGACCGGCCGCTGCTTGATCATCGCCGACGGCTTCTACGAATTTACGACCCCCGACGATCCGAAAAAGAAGCGCAAGGACAAATGGCTCTTCACGAAGAAGGGCGAGCCCTGGTTCTGCATCGCCGGCATTTGGCGGAGCAACCCTGATGTCGGTGAAGCCTTCACTATGCTGACCATGGAGCCTGGCCCGGACATCGCGCCCTTTCACGACCGTCAGATTGCGATCCTCGATCGTGCCGACTGGGCCGATTGGTTGGACCCGTCGGTTTCGGCCAACGACATTCTCAAGCCCCTCCCGGCGGGTAGCCTTGCTGTCGAGCAGGTCGGATAAGCGCAGGGGCAGACCCGGCCGACGCGTGAGTAGAACCCACCTCCTCCCTCATCCGTTGAGCCCGGACATCAGGAGGCGATGATGGCCAAGCTCAGCACTGAAGACCGCGACGACCTGTCCAAGGGTTCGTTCGCATTCCCGAAGCAGCGGAAGGAGCCGCTCGAGAACGCGAGCCACGTCCGCAATGCGGTCGCCCGCTTCAACCAAGTGAAGGACGTGAGCGACGACGAGCGTGACGAAGCCTGGAAGCGGATCAAGGCGGCGGCAAAAAAGCACGGCGTGGAAATCAGCGAGAAATCCTAGCGCGAGGTCGGCAAGAGCTAGCTCGGCAGGCCCC
>CALKTZ010001207.1 GCA_937997355.1 uncultured Planctomycetales bacterium
CCGTCTCGACGTCGCCGCGGGCGAAGAAGGCGAGGCAGGCGCGGGTGAAGTGGTAGTTCATCACCGCGTCCCACATGTCCCCCTGGAGCCAGTGCTGCGAATCGGTCCAGACTTCTCCTACGATGTAAGCCTCGGGGTTCCCTTCGCGGACCCGCTCGCGGAAGACGCGCCAGAAGTCGTCGTCCTCGATCTCGTTGGCGACGTCGAGCCGCCAGCCGTCGATGCCGAAATCGATCCACTTCCGCCCGATCCCCCAGAGGTAGTCGCGCACCTCCGGGCAGCGGATGTTGAACTTGGGCAGCGCGTGCAGGCCCCACCAGGCGGCGTAGTTCGGCGACTTGTCGCTGTCGTAGGCATTGAGCGGGAAGCCGCTGACCGTGAACCAGTCGAGGTAGGCCGAGTTCGCCCCGTTCTCCAGGATGTCGTGGAACCGGAAGAAGCCCCGGCTCGCGTGATTGAAGACGCCGTCGAGGACGACCTTCATGCCCCGCGCATGGGCCGCGTCCAGCAGTCGCCTGAGGGCCTCGTTCCCTCCGAGCATCGGATCGACGACCTCGTAATCGTGCGTGTGGTAGCGATGATTGGAGGCGGACTGGAAGATGGGGGTGAAGTAGATCGCGTTGACCCCCAGGTCTTGCAGGTAGTCCATGTGCTCGCCGACGCCGATCAGGTCCCCCCCCTGGTATCCGTAGTAGGTCGGCGGTGCGCCCCAGGCGTCGAGGTTCCCGGGCTTGGGGACGGTCAAACTCCGGGCGAACCGGTCCGGGAAGATCTGATAGAAGACGGCGTCGCGCACCCATTCGGGGGTCTGAGGATCGGTCACGAGGGCATGGCTCCCAGGAAATCTCTATCAAGGCGATCGTTCAATCGTTCGGCACGAGCTTCACGACCCGTCGAGCAGTCTTTTCTTCATGCTCGGCGCGGGTCTCCGGATTTCAGAATTCATCGATCATGATTGCAAGAATGCTAAAATAAGGATTTCCTAGTCCACGGTGATCTTGTGCCAGTAGAGTTGCTGACGATCTCCCCGGAGCTTCAGGTCTTCGAGCAGGTGCGAGAGATTGAGATCGTCCTGCCCCCTGATCGGCTTGCCGTTGATCCGCACCGAGACCTTGCGCGAGAAGTCGAATTGCCTGGGGCTCAGCCAGATGTCGAGGCGTTTGACGCCGCTGGTGTTGTCGATCCGGCAGAGGTTGCCGCCGGTGCTCGCGGTGAATTTGAAGGTCGCGGGGTTGAGGTTCTGCCCGAGCATCTCGACCGCCTCGGGGGCGGTGGCGCGTCCCCGGGCGAATTCGCGGACCACCACGCCGTAGAAGCGGTTGTCCGACTCCCTCGCCGTGACGGCCGTGAATGCCCTCAGATAAGGTTCCCGGCGATGCTTGTCGATCCAGTCGAAGATCGGCACGGCCTCCTCGGGGAAGTCTTCGAGCCCGCGATTGCCATACTCCACGTAGGTGATGTCCCAGGCCTTGAGGATCCTCGGCTTGAGCACCCGCCCGAAGATCAATTCGGTCGAGGCGGGGGCGAGGTTCCCCGTGACGTAATAAAGGGGCAGGTGCTCGTGCTGGTCGAGGTAGCGGGGGACATACTTGGCCGGCAGGCCCGAGATCACCACGATCCCGGCGAAGAGGTCGGGATGGGCGAGCCCGTAGTCCCACGCCATGTTGCCGCCGATGAGAGAACCTCCCAGGAAGACGCGATCGCTATCGATCGAGAAACGTTGGCGGGCATCTCGCAAGGCGAGCTCCACCGAGGCGTGCTCGCTGGTGGTATAGCGGTAGTCGGGGGGCTGGCCGGGGATGTTGTATTGCGGCGCGATGATGATGTAGCCCCGGCGATCGGCCTCGGCGGTCCACCAGTCGACGGCCGACCGCGGCCCCCTGCCGTCGTGGAGCGCGACGATCGTCGGGTAGCGATAGAGCGGGTTGTATTCCGGCGGCAGGCGGACGAGGTACTCGGTGGGGACGGGATTGTCGTCGTTGGAGACCCGTTGGAGCGCTGTCCGATCCTCCCTCGCCGGCTGCCCGGGATCTTTTTCCGGCTTCGGCTCCTTGTGGAACGGCGGGAGCATGTTGCCGATGATTTGAGTCAGGCCGTTGAGCTGACGAACGATCTCCGGCTGGTCGGGAGCTCCGGGAAAGACCAGGGTATTCAGGTTCTCGATCCGGTCGGCGTCGACCCCCGGATCGCGAGATCGCAGGTATTCCTGCAACAGGTCGCGCGCCTTCCAGAGGGTTTCGGCGTCGTTCAGGTTGGTGGTCGCGCCATCGATACCCGCGACGTATCCCGACATCGCCAGCGCGAACCGTTCAAGCGGCTTGATCCTGGGGTCCGCGACCGTCCGCTGATACGCTTCGAGCCGGCCTCGAACGGCGTCGGGGGCCGCCTTCAACGCCCGGGCGACTTCCTGGATCGGCTGTTTCCAGAAGTCGCGCGACGCTTCGGGGAGCCCGACGGCGAGCCGGGGGATTTCGCCGGCCGTCGCCTGGTCGTTGCGGCGATTCTCCTCGGCTTTCCGGCTCAGTTCGCGGATCTCCGACGCGAATTCCGTCGAGAGGTCCTTGTCCGACCCGGCCAGGGAGGTCAGCAACTCTTCCGCCTTGCGGTATTGCTGCGCCTTGCGTCGAATGTCCAGCTCGGCGCGACGTTGCGAGGCTTCCGCCTGGATGATCAGGGTGCGGGCGCTTTCGGCCCTCGCCTTGAGCTCGGAATCGGGGAAGTCTCGGAGCAGCCCGTCGAGCGACTCCTTGGCCTCCCGATACCAGCCGGCCGCGATCTCGAATCGCACCACGCGCTCTCGCTCGGCCTGATTCTCCTGCTCGACGCGCCCCAGCAAGCCCGTGATCACCTCGCGGGGGACGACCGAGGTCGACAGATGCCCCATCCAGAAGCCATCGATCCCCCGATATCTGACCCGATGCGGGGTCATCTCGATGATCGCCTGCTCCATCGCCGTTACCTTGCCGAGCTTCGGCCCCATGTACCGGAAGGAGCGCCGCCCCTTCTCGTTCCATTCCGTGGCCTGAACGCTCACGACTTCCTTCGGCATCTGACCGGCATGGACCACGATCGGCTGGTCGAGCTTGAACGTCTCGTCGGTGCGGAACGAGTTGTCGGCCGTGATATGGTCGATCTTGGAATCCCGGACGACGATCCGCTTGAGCCCGTCCCACAGATATACCAGGGTATTGTCCCGCTCGGGGGCCCCCTGCGACTTGTAGATGACCCCATTCTTCATGGTGACGGTGTCGGCATGGCCGATGTCGCCCGTCGCGAAGGCAACCGCCAAGAATATGAAGAAGAGGACGAGTGTTGGCGGGCAGGGGCCGAGGCGATCAAAATCCGGGATTCCGCGCTGACTCATCATTCGAAGGTCCTGAGTCGGTTGGGGTCGTCCGTGCCGCGGAGATTGCTCCAGCGATTCAGTCATTGTGACACGTCAGCCGAGAAGTTCAAGCATCGCATGTGAAGCGGAAACTCCGTTCGAAGAGCGTTTTCGCCCTTGTTGAAAGCGTCCGGCCCAGGTTTTCAGATCAAATGTCAGCCCAACCGCTTTCGAGAATTCGCGGACGCCGTCCTTGGACACTCTCGCTCGTAGGTGGCTTCGTTCGGCGCCGGGCTGAAAATGGATCTGAACAAATCTTGCAATCAATTTCTTGGCTGATGTTGACTAAAGTCATCAGATTGGGATGGTTGTTCCTTGTGGCGAGATTCGGCATCTGTTCCAACTACGGAGGTAAACTCTGGGTCGTTTCCACATATCCGAGGGAGATCGATCAATGAACCAGTCAAGAGGGGGGAGGAACTGGCGTTTCGTCCCGGGAATCCTGCTCACCCTGGGAGGAAGCTCCGCCTGGGCTGGGTCGGTCACGGGGGATTACTCGGCCAACCATGTCGGCATCTCGGTGTCCTCGCAATCAAGCTTCGTCGGAGCCACGGTGACGGATTCGAGCCCGCTCAACTCGGATTCGGCGACCGCGGGGCCGGCAACCGTGCCTCACCCGCCATTGCAAGACAGCGTGTCGGCGACGTCGTCCATCGCACCGACCAGCGGCGCGACCAAGGATATCGCCACCGGGACGATCGGCCTTTCCTTTCTGAGCGGAACCATCGGAAGCCCCGATCGCTTCATCTTCTCGCTCGATGGCAACGCCAGCGCGGTTGATGCGACCAATAGCGCATCGGAACCGGCTGGGGCGCTTGTAAATCTCAACGGCGACGTCCGATTCTTCATCGATAGCAATTACGGCCCGACCCCCGAGCCCCCGGGCGTGACGGTCGGCCTGATCCGTCTCGACGCCTTGCGGGCCGCGAATCCCTTCGAAAGCTACTCGGTCTCGATTTTTCAGGATTCGAGCCTGATCGCCACGCTCCTCCCGGGGGGGAGCGGCTTCGACCTCCCGGCGATCACGGGGCACGGCTATGAAATTGCTCTGAACTACACCCTGAACGTCCCCTTCGGGGTGGATCCCCCGGCTTCCTTCATCTTCGAATTACGCATCGATGATGGACTTTTCCTCCTGCCGGAGCCGAGCTCGATCATCATGTTGCTCAGCGGATTCGGATTCGTCTCCGCCATCACATGGAAGCGGTGGAAATTCCGGTCGATCTAACGATAAATCGGGAACGGAGGGACTCGAAGGTTGGGCGATGTTCAAAGCCCTGCCCCTTCCGGAGTTCCTCCATCCGATCGTTCGGATGATTGACCTTCACGTTGAATCGTCGCGCGTTTTTTCAGAATCGATGGCGGGAAGTCGATAAAGAAGGAGGAGCGTCGGCCGGCCCCGCGCCACCCCGCGGGGCCCACCCCAACTTCAAGATCGCTTGATCTCCGCGTGTTATTCTTTATGATTCCGTAAGACGGAATTGGATGTCGCGTTTGGCGAGGCGGGTTACGTTGCGAACTTTTCTCACCTCATTGATGGCCGTCCTGGTGCTTGCCTGCCCCCTGGTCTGCGGGGCCGACGAGGCATGTCAGGAGACGCATCGCCATTCCGAGGCGGAGAAGGAATCGGCCCCCCCGCATTGCCCCGAAGACTCGGACAATTGCATTTGCCGAGGGGCGGTCCAAACCGTTGATGTTCGAGCATCCTTCTCCCACCCCCTGACGGAGCCGTCCTTCGCGTTCTGGACGGTTGGCTCGTTCAATCCCTCGCTCTCCCATTCCCTCACTCATCTCACGATTGGCGGCACTCCCGCCGGCCTCGCGGGTTGGGGCGATACCCTCACCGTCAGGGCATTGCTCCAGAATTTCCGCTTTTGATTTCCCCCTCGTAGGTCTGTGTTGATCCGAGCGATTCCACGCCCGCGATGCTCCCTTGCGCGCGATCCGGACGCTGGATATCGCATCCTTTCACTGCGAGTGGGGTTGATCATGAAGCGTTTTCTAGGTCTTGGATCGGCCTTGGTGATCGCGTTGCTCATCATCGGAATGGCCCTGGCCGCGGCCCGGCCGGAGTGGCTCCCCGCCGGATTGCTCGCGCGGCTCCCGCTTGCGAAGCCGGGGGGAGGCGGTCATCCGGGCTCCGATGACGTCGGCCTGTACTGCAAGGAGCACGGCGTCCCGGAAAAGTTCTGCACCCTCTGCCATGAGGAACTGCTCAAGACGCTCCCGCTGTGCGAGGAACACGGCAAGATTCCCGAGGACATTTGCACCCTCTGCCATCCCGAGGCGGAGAAGCAATACAAGCTGGAAATGTGTCCGCAGGGACACGGCTTGCCTCGTGAATTCTGCTTCAAGTGCGGCAAGGAAAATGCCGCCTCGGCGAACGAGCCCGACGACGGCTGGTGCGCGGCGCACAACAAGCCGGAAGAAAGCTGCGAGGAGTGCAAGCTCGACCCGAACTCGCACGAAGGGAAATCCGTCGATCCCAAGAT
The DNA here is from genome assembly GCA_937997355.1 of uncultured Planctomycetales bacterium. Taxonomy (GTDB): domain Bacteria; phylum Planctomycetota; class Planctomycetia; order Isosphaerales; family Isosphaeraceae; genus CALKTZ01. The sequence continues at coordinate 5,878 of CALKTZ010001207.1, forward strand.
TTGCCGGCAGCCCTTGCCGATCGTGCGGCTCGCCTCGTCCAGGCTGGCGCACCAGGTCGGCATTCAGACCGCCAAGGTGACCGAGGAAAGCCATGCCCACACGCTGACCGCGAACGCAGAGATCGCCTACGATGCCAACCACTATGCCGACATCACCCCTCGCGTGGTGGGGTTCCTCCGCGAAGTCCGGGCCGATCTGGGACGCAAGGTCAAGCAGGGGGACGTGCTGGCCGTGGTCGACTCTCCCGAAGTGAGCGGCGCCAAGGCGCAGTACATCACCGCGAGGGCCGCGGTGAGTCTCGCCCAGGCGACCAACGAACGGACCAAGATGCTCGCGCAGTCGGGGGCCGTCCCGGGCAAGACCGAGCTGGAGGCCCTCACGGCGTTGAACCAGGCCAGGGCGTCGTCGCTCGACGCCGAGCAGCGGCTCCGGAACTTCGGGTTCAATGACGAGGAGCTGGAACGGATCGTCAAGGAGAACGACACCAGGTCGCTCCTCAACGTCGTCTCGCCCCTCGATGGGGTGGTCGTGGTGCGGCATGCCGTGAAGGGGGAGCCGGTCCAGGCGACCTCGCAAATCTTCGCGGTCACCGACACCTCGACCCTGTGGCTCTGGATTGACGTCTATGAGTCGGACATCGCCTCGGTGAAGCCTGGCCAGAAGGTTGCATTCCGTGTGTCGGGGAATAATTTGCCCCCCTTCGGCGGCACCATCAACTGGGTGGGGACCGAAGTCAACGACCAGACCCGGACGACCCGGATTCGGGCCGAGATCGCCAACTCGGAGGGGCGGCTGCGGGCGAATCAGTTCGGCCAGGCGGAGATCCAGGTCGGCGAGGAGCATCAGGCCGTCGTCGTCCCCAAGGCGGCAGTCCAGCGCAAGGATGGGGTCGACCTCGTCTTCATCCCGCAGGAAGAGGTCGGGGTCTATCGGCCGCAGCGGGTGATGGTCAAGCCGACCGATCACGGGGATGTCCTCGAAGTGGCCTGGGGGCTCAAGCCCGGCCAGCGCGTCGTCACCAAGGGAGCCTTCCTGCTCAAGACCGAGATCATGAAGGGCGCCATCGGCGCCGGGTGTTGCAAGTAAACCCGACGCTCCTGGAGTCCGCTTGATGTTGAATGCGCTGATTGATTTCAGTCTGAAGAACCGATTCGTCGTGCTGCTGATCGCGGGAATCCTGGTCGTGCTCGGAGTCCGCGCCGCCCGGCGATTGCCGCTCGATGCCTTCCCCGACACGACCCCCGTGCAGGTGCAGGTGAACACGACCGTCCCCGAGCTTTCTCCCGAGGAGATCGAGCGGCTTGTCACCTTCCCGGTCGAGAACGCGATGGGGGGGCTCAAGGGGCTGGTGGAGGTCCGCTCGGTTTCGAAGTTCGGGCTTTCCCAGGTGGTCTTGATCTTTTCCGACGACATCGACATCTACTTCGCCCGTCAGCAGATCAACGAGCGGCTCGGAGAGGTCGAGCTTCCCGAAGGGGTGGCCCGCCCGTCGATGGGGCCGGTCGCCACGGGGCTCGGCGAGGTCTATCATTACCTCCTTTCGAGCGAGAACCCGGAATACGACCTGACCGAGCTTCGGACTCTCCAGGACTGGGTGATCCGCCCCCGGCTCCGGCGAGTTCCCGGGATCGCCGAGATCAATTCCTGGGGAGGGCTCGCCAAGCAAGTCGAGGTCCTGGCCGAC
>CALKTZ010001208.1 GCA_937997355.1 uncultured Planctomycetales bacterium
GATTTTCAATCCGGACGATCCCCGGTTGACCGCCTATGCCCTCGGGGAACTCGACGAGAACGACCGCGAGGACATGGAGGCCCTGCTGGCGGAAAATGAAGAGGCGCGTAGCCTTGTCGAGGAAGTGCGCCAGATGGCGAGCCTGCTCGGCGAAGAACTGAAGCGGGAGCAAGCGGAGACATCCTCCCAGCTCGCGATCAACGATCATCGGGTCGACCTCGTCCCGCTCATTGAAATGAAGACCACTTCCAGATGGAGACGCATCGCCTACCAGGCCCTCGCCGCCTCGCTCCTGATCGGCCTGCCACTCGGACTGATCCTGAGCAATCCTCGGGCGATCCATGTCGCACACCGAGAGTTCCAGCACGAACTCCAACAGGATCGAACGGCACCGCGAATTGCCATGGCACCAGCCAATAATGGATTGCGGACGGACCAGTATGCGTTCGCGCCCCAATCTCAGCCCGTCCCTCAACTGGCGCAATCGGCCGACCTGAGTGCCAAGGACGGGACGAATTCGCGGCACATCGGAATCGTGGGGCGGCAACGTCAAGCCCCGGTACAACGATACGGGAAAGCCGTCGACCTGACGGAAACGCCGCCTCCGCCCGTGGACTCCCTCGAACCTCCTCCCCCTCCCGAGGTGGAATACTCCGTGGGCCTTGCCTTCCAGATGCCCAAGGAAGGAGCAAGAAATGCGTCCGCAACTCAACGCGCCAAGCAACTCGCCGAAGTGAATCAGGATCGGGTGTCTGGTGGTCAGGCAGGCCAGGCAAATCCTCCGGCCGATTCGAGGGTGGTCCATAGAGCTTCAGACAAATATCTGGACGGCTCCGAGGCCAGGGAGGAACTAAAGGCTCTGATAGACTCCAATAAGGCGGAACGGGAGGTCCTTCGGCGACGAGTCGAATCGCTCGCCAAGAATCGTGCTGATGCACCCGGCGAAGCAACGCCTTTCACCACAACCTCGGCGTCTCTCGTCCCCGGAAAGCCCCAATCGCTCGAGACTTTGGGGCGTCAGATCACACCCGCTCCGGTCGCATTGGGGGCAGTCGCACCGGCGGGCGCGCCGAGTCGGATCGCCCCAGCGCCGGCTGCACCAGTCGCACCGGAAGCGAAGCAGGATACTAAACCGGAAGTGGAAGTGACCGGCGACCATGACGACCAGGCCAATACCTACAACATGGTCGAGGACAATCCGTTCCGGCTGGTCGCGGCCGATCCCCTCTCCACCTTCTCGGTGGATGTCGACACCGCCAGCTATTCGATCGTCCGGCGTTATCTCAACTCGAACACCTTCCCTCGGAAGGACGCCGTCCGGATCGAGGAGCTGCTGAACTATTTCCCATATCAAGACCCCGCGCCCGAGGCTTCGAGCCCCGATCCGTTCGCGGTGAGAATTGAGGTCGCCGGTTGTCCCTGGGATGCCAACCATCGCCTGGCCCGGATCGGCATCACGGGGAAGTCGATCGATCAGGCGAATCGGCCGCCGAGCAACCTGGTATTCCTGGTCGATGTCTCGGGCTCGATGGATTCCCCCAACAAGCTGCCGCTGGTTCAGTGGTCGTTGCAACGGCTCGTGGAACAACTCGGGGAGAACGACCGAATCTCCCTGGTCGTCTATGCCGGGGCCGCGGGGGAGGTGCTCCCGCCCACCTCGGGCATGCGGAAGACCGAGATCCTCTCGGCCATCGAACGGCTCAAGGCCGGGGGTTCCACCAACGGAGCAGGGGGCCTGCAACTGGCCTATGACATCGCCTCGGCCCCCCAGAACTTCATCAAGGAGGGGACCAACCGGGTGATCCTCGCGACCGACGGCGACTTCAACGTCGGCATCTCCAGCCAGGGTGATCTCACCCGCCTGATCGAGGAGAAGGCGAAGTCCGGAGTCTTCCTGAGCGTTCTGGGCTTCGGGATGGGGAACCTGAAGGACGCAACCCTGGAAAAACTGGCCGACAAGGGGAACGGCCACTATGCCTACATCGACTCGCAGCAGGAGGCCCACAAGGTTTTGGTGCAGGAGATGGGGGCGACCCTGGTGACGATCGCCAAGGATGTCAAAATCCAGGTGGAATTCAATCCCGCCAGGGTGGGGGCCTACCGGCTCATCGGCTACGAGAACCGCATCCTCGCCCACGAGGATTTCAACAACGACGCCAAGGACGCCGGGGAGATTGGCGCGGGGCATCATGTGACCGCGCTCTACGAGCTGGTCCCCGCCGGCAAGCAAACGGAGACCAGGCCGGCCGAGGCCTTGAAGTATCAGAAAACCGAGGTGAAGCCCGTCGAGAGCAAGGAGCTACTCGCCGTGAAGCTCCGCTACAAGCAGCCCACCGGCGACACCAGCAAGCTGCTCGAACGGGGCGTCGTCGACGAAGGGCTCGACTTCAGCCGGGCCTCGAACGATCTCAAGTTCGCCTCGGCGGTCGCGGGCTTCGGCATGCTCCTGCGAGATTCCCCCTACAAGGGGAGCCTGACCTATTCTGGAGTCGCGGAGATCGCCGCTTCAACCTTGAGCCACGATCCCTCGGGGTATCGCAAGGAGTTTATCGAGCTGGTGAAGAAGGCCCAGTCCTTGCCGCCTCGGCAATGAGTCGCCCCGTGAGCCGAAACCCATGCTTTCCCATTCGGCGGTGGTCTCACGACCCCGCCGAAACTCCCTTTCTTGTTCGGCGGTGGTCTCACGACCCCGCCGAAACCGCCGACCGAAGGTCTCCCAATCGTTGCTGTTCGCGCAGGCTCGCAAAAAATGGGACAGGCACGCGCGGAGTACCGGCGAGCCAGTCCCGTTTTCGCTACGGCTTATGATGTCGCCCCCCCCGCTCAACACGTACGTACCGGCGAGCCAGTCCCCATTTCCGCTCCAGCCCCACTCAACTTATTCGCGAATTTGACCGTCACCGTAAACGATCCACTTGGTGCTGGTCAGTTCGTTGAGCCCGCAAGGCCCTCGCGCGTGGTACTTGTCGGTGCTGATGCCGATTTCGGCCCCCAGGCCAAGCTGGCCGCCATCGTTGAATCGCGTGCTGGCGTTCACCATCACGGCTGAGCTATCCACCTCGGCGACGAATCGGCGGGCCGCCGCCAGGCTCGTCGTCACGATGGCGTCGGTGTGCCCGGAGCCATGTTGCGTGATATGGGCGATCGCGTCATCGAGCGATTCCACCACGCGAACGGCGAGGATCTTGGCGAGGTATTCGGTATCCCAGTCCGAGGGCTCGGCCGCGACCATCTCGGGGACGATCTGCCGCGCCTCGATATCCCCTCGAAGCTCGACGCCGAGGGCCGTCAGGGCGTTCGCCACCCGGGGAAGGAAGCTGGCGGCCGCGCCTTGATGAACGAGCAGGGTCTCGGCCGCGTTGCAAACCCCCGGCCGCTGCACTTTGGAATTCACGATGATCTTGACGGCCATGTCCCAGTCGTGCTCGGCATCGACATAGACGTGGCAGATCCCCTGATAGTGTTTCATGACCGGCATCCTGGCCTCGGCGACGACCCTGCGGATCAGGCTCTCGCCCCCTCGCGGGATTGCGAGGTCGACCGCCTCGGGCATCCCCAACAAAAGGCCCACCGCGTCCCGGTCGGTCGTGGAGATGAGCTGCACCGCGTCGCCGGGGAGATCGCAGGGGACGAGCTCGTCCGCCAGGATCTGGTGGAGCCGGCGATTCGAGTGGATCGCCTCCTTGCCCCCTCGCAGGATGACGGCATTCCCGCTCTTCACGCAGAGGGCCGCGGCGTCGATCGTGACGTTGGGGCGGCTCTCGTAGATCATGAAGATGACGCCGAGCGGCACGCGAACCTGGCTGACGTCGAGGCCGTTCGGCCGCTTGCTGGATGTTACCACCTCGCCTATCGGGTCGGCGAGGGTGGCCACCTCCTCGAGCGCCCTGGCCATCTCCTCGATCCGCTTCGTGTTGAGTGTGAGCCGATCGATCGCGGCCGAGTCGAGGCCGTGCGATGGGGCGGCGGCGACATCCCCGGCATTCGCTTCGAGGATTTCCTCGGCCCGCGCTCGGAGCGCATCGGCCGATCGCATGAGCCAACGGTTCTTGGCGGCGCCGGGGGCAATCGCCATCGACCGGGACGCGGCCTTGGCCGCGTAGGCCATCCGTCGACATTCCGACGCCAGCTCTTCGTTCCGCGCCCGGCCCTGTGATTTCATTTCCGCCGTTTCGCTCAGCAAACTCATCGGGGCATCTCCCAGCCGTGGACGGCCGTCCAAACCTTGATGGCGTCGACCATCGCGCCGACATCATGAACGCGGATCACATCGGCCCCCATCTCACAAGCGGCCAGCGAGCTGACGACCGAGGTCATCGTCCGCTCCGCCATCGATCGGCCGGTGATTTGTTTCAAGAACCCCTTGCGGGAAATCCCGACCAGGACCGCGCAACCCAGGCCGACGAATCTCGGCACATTTCGCATCAGCTCCAGGTTGTGCTCGAACGTCTTGCCGAACCCGATGCCGGGATCGATCGCGATCCTCGAACGAGGGATTCCCAATGCCTCCGCCGCCTCGACCCGCCCGGCGAGGAAGTCGTAAACCTCGGCGACGACATCGCCATAGCTCGGGTCGATCTGCATGGTTTGCGGCGTCCCCTGCATGTGCATCAGCACGACCCCCGCGCCCGATTCGACGGCGACGCGTCCCATCAGGGGGTCGCCGAGCAGGGCGGAGATGTCGTTGATGATCGTCGCCCCGGCCTCGATCGCCCGACGGGCGATCTCGGCCTTGGTCGTATCGATCGAGATCGTAACCGGAGATCGCTCCCTCAGACCCCGGATCGTCGGGATCACCCGGCGCAGTTCCTCATCGAGGGGAACGGGCTCGGCCCCCGGGCGACTGGATTCCCCCCCGACATCCAGGAGATCGGCCCCTTCCGCGATCAAATCCAGGCCGTGGGAAACCCCGGCGTCATCGGCGAAGTTGCGCCCGCCGTCGGAGAAGCTATCCGGGGTGATATTCACGATTCCCATCACCTTCGGGACAGGCCGCTCGCCCCGTCCCTCAAGGATTGTGGTCCCACAGGCTTCCCAGATCGGCATGGCTCTCCGACTCTCGCTGCTGCTCCGCAACCCCGACCGACACATTCCCCGCGCAGACACGACTCCGGCGCCAAGGGTTCGCTGCGCACAGGCCAATCATCGATATTACTTGAGGTCGCTCTCGGAATACCACGGCTGTTCCATCATGTCGACGATCTGCTGGGCCAGCGACTGGTTGATCTTATAGAATCCGGTGAGGGTCGATTCGCCCACCTGCGGGATGAAATTGACCGTCTCGGTGATCATCGTCGGGGCGCGCTTGGCCTCGACCTCGGTCGGGGGGTTGTGGGTCCACTTCGCCATGATGCTGACGGTGCCGTTCAGCTCAAGCGGCATGTTGGTGGGGTTCTCGACGACGAGATTCTTGTCGGCGTAATTGATCTTCATTTCGAGGATCGTGACGATCTCCTCGGCGGTCGCGGTCATGGCCTCCTTGGCCTCGGCACGGCCGAGCGGCAAGTCCGATTCCTGATCTCGTCCTGGACCAGCTTGGTGAGTTGGAAGTTCAGATCACGATGAAACGTGTTCGAGATCGCGATCGGCACGAACACCGTTTTGATATTGGTGTCGTACGGGGCGCGGATGGTGTAGCCGCATCCCCCCGCGAGGGCGATGAGGGCCACCGCGAGCGCAAACCCCGGAACGAATCGGCGACCTCGCGAACGCGACGGATCACTGAGCGAAGGGACCATGTTCATGAGATTCCCCTCCGGGCAGGAGGCAGATGGAACGCGATCGTAATGCGGCTCACACCGGGAACGGGAAACGGCTCAACTCACAACATCCCGCCTGGAGATCCCCCCATCCCGCCCATGCCGGGCGCGCCCATGCCCGCCCCTCCGGCTCCGCCGCCCATCATGCCGCCGAGACCGGGGGTCACGGCACCCGGCTGGGCCAAGATCCGGCTCGGGAGCGACGGGGTCCTCGGCATCTTGGCGAGCGAGGCGAGTTCGGTCTTCGATTTCACGGCCCAGGGGCTATTGGGCCATTTCTGGGGGATCTTGCCGAAGTAGTATTCGGCCGCCGCGACCCGGCCGATCTTCTTGTAGTAGGCGCCGGTCGAGAAGGTCTTTTCCGCCTCGGCATCGTTGATGAGGTCGAGCGTCCGATAGAGCGCGTTGTTCCCGGCGGGCTGTTCCGGGTACTTGTTCAGGGTCTGCTTGACCAGTTCCCGGCTCCGCTCAAGCCCCGAGGCGTCGTATTCCGGCCCCTGGTAGCCCTTCATGCGGGCGTCGATCGACGCCAGGTGGGCCTTCTGGGCGAGCGGGCTCTTGGGATGATCCTGGATCAACTGATCGTAGTAGATCCCGGCCGATTCGTAATCCAGATTTTTCATGTGATATTCCGCGATCTTCATCAGCGAATCGTCGGCGAGCGGGCCGGTCGGATCGTGGGAACGCACATGCTCCAGGGCCTTGAGCGCCGCCCCCTGGGTGTCGATGAGCGGCTGGGTGCCGTCGAAGTGGGAGGTCCACGTCAGGAACTCGTCCTTCTTCGCCTTCGGATCATCCTGCGAGAGCCAGATCTGGGCGATTTCGTACTCGCGCTTCACCAGCTTTTCGACGAGCATCGAGCCGGGATAATCGGCGAAAAGCCGCTCGTAGCTGTCGTGGGCGTTGACGTATTTCTTCTGCTGGAGCTGGGTTTCCGCGAGGTAGAACTGGGCCTTCTCGCCCCACGGAGTCCCCTTCCGATTCTTGGCGATGCGAGCGAACGCCTTCTCGGCTTCCTTGATCTTGTCCTGGTCATACAGCTCCTTGGCCGCCTTGAGCTCCGCGTCGGCCTGGGGATTGGCTTTCGGAGTCGCGAGGGGTTTCCAGCCGTCCGACCCGAGGATCATGGTCGACGGGTTCCGCTCGGTGAGGCCCCCTGCATCCGCCTTCTGGCCGGGCCGGAACAGGCGAGTCATCATGTTCCCGGACGACTGCTTCTCCTCGGCGGAAAGCCCCTTGGCGATGCCGGACGTATCATAGGACGAGCGCCACTGCGCGATCGAATGGCGCACGCCCTGGCAGCCGATGCCCGAGAGCGAGATGATGCCGACGAATGACAGGACCGCCAATCGCGCCAGCCTTCGAGTTCCAGGACGAGCAACCGAGGCCATCGAGTCAAACTCCCTGATAGGGCCAGAGGCGTGGGCGATGTCCCAAGCCGTGACTGATGACCGCACCGACGGCCTCGCGAACCGATTTGAGTATGGGAGGGCTCGGATCGACCTGATGCCAGGATGGTCCCGGACTGGCCAGCATGCGGATCAACTCCAACGCTTCACCCGAAAGTAACAGGACATGAGGCTGGCCCGGCCGGCAATCGCGGCAGAGCACGCCGCCGGTCGCCGCGCTGAAGGGCACCGGGCTCGTCTCGTTCTCCACGGGCACACCGCAATTCGAACAATTTTCCAGCGAAGGATTCAGGCCGACCTCCCGCAGGCAGGCCAGCTCGAATCGGACAATCCGCCTCGTCCGCAGCCGATCGTCGCCCAGGTGCCGCAGGGTTATCCTCGCCGCGTCGAACA
>CALKTZ010001209.1 GCA_937997355.1 uncultured Planctomycetales bacterium
AGGATGAGTCCCGCCAATCCCAGATTAATCCCGGAAAGGGATCGTGACCAGTTCCGGTCGATCAGCGGATCATTCCACGCCTCCCAGAGTCTCCTGTGATCGCTCGGGAGGGGAATCCTCACATTCCGCAACTCGGTCGGGTCCTGGTTCTCAACGGCTCGGGTGACCACCTCGGTCGAATCCGAGCCGGCCTGCCTGAGATGATCCCAGGTGAGGATGCCTTCCCGATCGAGCCACATGGCGAACAGGGCGAGCAGCGTGATCCCCGCCGCAAGCCGGACGAATCGCCCGAACACGGTCTGTGCCAATGAACTCGCGCGTCGCGCCAGCCAATTAGTATGCGACTCGTGCTCGATCAACACCCGCTCGGGGTCGTCAATCGCCTGCTGGACACTTTCTCGCAGCGTCCGTTTCGCTTCGGGACGGAGCGAAATCGAGGTCGCCGAGTCCCATAGCCGGGTCACCCGCCAGTCGGCGATCACCGACAACACCGCCTTGCCCGACCGCCGCGCCCTTCGGACCGCGGTGAGCCGATTCACGCCGCGAGCGGTCAGCCGATCCGCCTCGACCCGTGAAATCAGCGATTGATGGCGCCGATCGCGGTGCTGTTCGTAACGCTCCAGCAAGAACCGCCGAAGTGCATCCCGAATCACGATGAAGCCCCAGGCCCAAACCGGCCCCCGGTCCTGGGCCTGCATCATGATCTCGTCTTCCGGCTTGCCGACCGCCGGAAATAAAGACCGTCGCAAGACCCGGAGCTTCGGCACTCGGGCCGAATCGAACCATTCCCGGAGTACTTCATCACGAAGCCCGGAAAAGCGCAGATCCGCGACGCGTCGCGACACGGCGAGCGTCGCGGATCGCCATTCGGCATTCGCCTTCCGGCCGATCGCGATTTCGAGGGCGATCGTCAGTCCGAAGGAGAGAACCCCGAAGAAGATCCAGGTCCCCAGGAGCCCCTGGATGATCCCCGCTCCGATCAGGATCGCGACCAGGGAAGCGATGAGGACGAGCGTCAGGAACGGCGTGCCGCGCAACGCTTCCATGAGGGGCCGAAGGATCATCGATTCCCGCTTCCCCGATGGATTGCTGATGGCGGCGGTCCAGCCGGCCACCATTAGCCCGAGCACGAAGAGATTGGTGCCGACCCGCCATAAACCGATGAGGAAGCAAAGGACCAGGAGTAGCCCCCAGAACCCGGCGGCGAACCGCAGGATGAAATCTCGGAGGGACAGGTTGGATGACGAATCGAGTTGAGTCCTTGCTTCCTGGATCAGCAGCTGAAAGGGCTCACGCTGCCCAAGTGCGGCCCGGCTCCAGATCCCAAGTGTTGCCTCGATGGCCTGAACAACATCCTTCATATTGGAGAACCGATCTTCGGGATTCTCCGCGACCAACTTTTTGGGAATCGCCGCCTCGGCCGAATACATGGCCTCAGCCCGGGAGAGGAGCACCCCCACCGGCAAGGTCATGGCGTCGGGTTGGTCGAGGGCCAGGGCGATCCAAGTCCGGCCGAACGCCGTGAGGTCGGCGTCGAGGTCCTCGGATTGATTCAAGGGGGGGAGAGGAGCCTGCCCAGACTTCACATCTTTCTTGTCGGCGACGACGGCCGCCTGCCGTTGCCGCTCCGCGTCACCGACTAACGGGTTTGAGTCGAGGCCGAAATTGATGAGCCTGACGTAACCGAAGGGGTCGACAATAATATTTTCTGGGCGGATGTCGCGGTGATATACCCCTTGCTCGTGGGCAAACCTAAGCCCCCTGGCCACCTGCGTCATGATTGCCGCGGCGGTCGACTGCCTCAATCCGGGATTCGTCGCAGCCCTGATCAGATCGAGGGCGGGGCTCTCCTCGTTCCGGGGTTTGACGGCATAAAAAAGGGTCTTCGTATTCGCCGGAGTCGCATACCTGGGTTGGAATAGCCCGCGAGATTCGCCGCACGCTTCAAACGGCTCCAAATTCGGATGAATCAGTTCCGTGGCGACAACCATCTCATCGACCCAGCGCGACGCGCAATACGGATCGCGGCCGAGGTCGGGGGGAAGGATCCAGATCGACCGGAGCGATCCGCCACACCAGGGGAGCGCGACGAATTTCGGGCCGTAAGGTCCAGGAGCGTCTTGCCTGAGGAGGATGTAATGCCCTTCATCGAGGAATCTGGGAATCCCCCTGGGAAGTCGGGCGAAGCGGAGCGAGCGCAATCTCTCCGTTAGCCGGCGGATCGTTCCGAGAAAGTCGGGCTGGGTGTTGGTTGCCGCCGCCTCGTCTTCAATAATCGACGGAAAAT
>CALKTZ010001210.1 GCA_937997355.1 uncultured Planctomycetales bacterium
CGCGATCCCCGTGTTGCCGCTGGTGGGCTCGATGATCACGGAATCCTTGTTGATCAGGCCCGCGTCCTCGGCGGCGTCGATCATCGAGACGCCGATGCGGTCCTTGACCGACCAGAGGGGATTGAAGTTTTCGAGCTTCGCCACCACGTCGGCCTTGCAGCCTTCGGTGATCTTCCGAAGTCGGATGAGCGGCGTGTTGCCGATCGTCTGGGTGATATCGTCGTAGATCCGCCCTCGACCGCGGTTCGCCTCGGCTTTTGCCATCGGGTCCCTCTCTCTGAATAGTCAGTCGGATACCATCAAATTCGTGAAGATACCACTGATTTTTGGTCAAAGCCATTCTTCGGCATCTTTTGCGTAATTCGTTTGCCGATCATACGGATGGAGGCGTCAACGGGCAAGCGGAGATGAAACGGCCTCACGACATCCTCCACATCCCCTCTCGTTGCGTTTCGCGGGTCGAATCCCGAGAATTGAAAAGGGGAATCCTCCCTGCAAAGATCCTCAGTTAATAAAGGGCAATAGCATTGAAGGCTTCAGAACCGGAAGCAGCGATGGCTACGGAATTCGATCGACGGACATTTTTGGCGAAGGTCGCCGTGGCCGTCGGGGCGACGGCGGTCCCCGGTCAAGTCAGGGCTGAAGCGCAGGCTCAGCCCACCGACTCAACCTCCATCGGCAACTTTCCGGGGTTGCTGACTCGGGAACACGAGCCTAAAAACCTGGAATACCCATTCCCGACGCTCAGCTCGACGGTCGTGCCGACCAACCAATTCTTCGTCCGCGGCCATTTCCCGATCCCCAGGCTGGACGCCGTCACCTGGTCGCTCAAGGTCGACGGCGCGGTGAACAAGCCGCTCAGCCTGAGTTACGAAGACCTCCTCAAACTTCCGTCGAAAACCTTCACCGCGACGATCGAATGCGCGGGCAATGGTCGCGGCTTCCTGGTTCCGAGAGCCAACGGAGTCCTCTGGGAGTTCGGCGGCGTCGGCAATGCCGAATGGACCGGCGTTCCCCTGGCGACTGTCCTGGAACGAGCGGGAATCAAGGAGGGGGCGGTCGAGGTGATCCTCCAGGGGGCCGATTCCGGGGCCGTCAACTCGGATCCGAAATCTCCCGGCCCCGTTCACTTCGAGCGGAGCCTGCCGCTGGAGAAGGCGAGACGCCCGGAAGTGCTCCTGGCCTATCAGATGAACGGAAAGCCGCTCACCCCCGAACACGGGTCCCCCGTTCGCGCCCTGGTGGCCGGCTGGTACGGCATGGCCTCGGTGAAATGGCTGAAGCGAACTGGCGGCGCGATGACGGCCGCCCCTCGATGATTCCGATCACCGAGATGCAGGTGAAGTCGTCCATCGCCCGTCCGGCCTTGCATGAGATCGTCCCGGCCAACTCGCCTTACCGCATCCATGGCGCGGCCTGGGCCGGCGAGGCCGACGTCTCCAAGGTGGAGGTGAGCACGGACGGGGGCAAATCCTGGAATACGGCCAATCTCCTCGGCGAGCCGGTCCCCTTCTCATGGCGGCTCTGGGAATACAACTGGCAAACCCCCGCGCGACCCGGTGCCTTTCGGCTAATGTCCCGCGCCACCGACTCTCGGGGGAGGACGCAGGGCGATCGTCACGATCAAGATAAGCTCGCCTATATGATCAATCACACGCTGCCGATCGACGTGGAAGTTCGCTAATCCGATCCTCTCGCTTGCATGATCTCTTCTTATAAGCTTACGGAGCGTCGAGGCGTGGGCGTTCCGTAAGCACGCGGACCAATCCGAGAG
>CALKTZ010001211.1 GCA_937997355.1 uncultured Planctomycetales bacterium
CGGGATCATTGCCGGCCGGGTCCGCGGACTTGGCACTCAACTCCGGCGCGGCGACCAGAGGAGGATCGGAGTCGGCCGTCGCGGAGAGCCCCTTCACATTCGGATCGACGAGGGGCTTTTCCGGATCGGCCTTCGAAGCCCCGGCCGGATCGCCTCCCGAGGGGATGGGCATCAGATCCGGATTGGGGCCGAGCAAGGGGTCGGCGGCCGGACTCGCTGACGCGGCGGAAGTCCGGGGAGCCTGCTCTGTCTCAGCCGAGGACGCACCGGCGGAGGCGTCCTTCTCGGCGGATGCCGCCTCCGGGCTCCCGGGAACGGAGGCCGAGGCCGTGGGGATGGGCATGAGGTCCGGATTCGGTCCCAGGAGGGGATCACCGCTCGGTAGCGGCGTAGGAGTGTCGGCGGCGGGGCCGTTCGGCCCAGCACCTTCCGAAGCCGGAACGGCCGCGACGGCGTTCTCGGCGGGCGGAACCGCCGGAGTCTCCGCGGGAGCGGAGGCCGAGGCAACGGCGGGAACGGGAGTTGTTTCCTTTGCCGATGGGGAGCCGGACTCGCCGAGCTCTTCGGTGATCGGCGTCAGTCCATTCGCGGAGATGATCGGGCCGAGGGCACCGGTAGTGCTTGATGAACCGGCCGGGTCTGGGCCTTGCACCGTCAAGCTTTCCGTGGGAGGAGCCGGCGGTTCCACGGTATCGGCCGGGGCGTTCGAGGCTGCGGGGACCGAGGGTCGAGCGGGAGCATTCGCGGCGGCCAGGGAAGAGGCGGCCAGCGCCTCCGCCGTCGCGGCCGGATCGGCGCCGCCCGGAGTGGCGAGCACTCGGCGAGGAGTATCCCCCCTCGGCCGGGGCATCGTCGCGGCCGTGCGCACGGCCGACGGATCGCGCGTGACCGGTCCGCTGGCTTGCCCCGACCAGCGCGGGTCGGAGCTGTCTTTCATCGTGGTTCGCTGAACCAGCTTCGACCCGGTGCCACGATTGATCGACTCATAAATCGAAGGCACGGGCGTGAGCGCGACCGGCGCCGGAGGGCGCGGACCATCCTGGGAAACCTTCGACTTTGTCTGGGCACAACCCGCAAGGGCCAGGCCGAAGAGGCCCGCGACGATGAAACGACTCATGATACACATTGTCTCCATCCTTGGAGATCGCCGGCGGGTGAAGCCGGAATCGACAGGCATTCGCGTCAACTGCTCAGCTTCGGCCATCCTGGCCATCAACGAGATCGAACGGACGCCCAGGGGCATCCTCGCAAAATTTCCTATTCGTAGCTTTATGGCCGCGTGAGATGGGAGATTCGGCCAATGTGCGCAAAATGGACATGCAATCGGATCGACACGATGCGCCAAAAATACCACGGAACGCGAACGAGACAAGCCCAATTCCGAGTTTTGATCGATCGTGCGAATCTCCGGACCTAGTCTGAAACCATCAGCTATCATTCAATTGACGACGCAATTCCCATCCCTTAGCTTGACTGCATCGCTTTCTTACGAATGTCCGAAGTTCGACACTCCTCGAATCGCTCGACTCCGCTCGAAGGACCGACCAGCATGCGAATCACACGAGCTTTGGGTTTACAGAATCGCGCGACTTTCTTCCTGTTCATCGGAGCCTCCGGGGTTCTGGGTTGCGGCACGAGTTCGACTCCATCCGTCGGCGATGCCGCCTCGCAGACCGTGGTGGTCTACTCGGCCCTCGATGAAGAGTTCGCCAGGCCGGTCCTGAAGACGCTCGAAGGGGAAACCAAGCTCGAAATCTCCCCCAAGTTCGACGTCGAGAGCACGAAGACGGTCGGCCTGACCAATCAGATCATCGCGGAAGCGATCCGGCCTCGCTGCGACCTCTTCTGGAACAACGAAATCCTGAACACGATCCGGCTCAAGGAGCGGGGCCTGCTCGCCCCCTTCGACCCCAAGCACGCTTCGGAACTCCCCCCGGTTTTCCAGGATCGCGACAGGATGTGGTACGGCTTCGCGGCCCGGGCCAGAATCCTCCTCGTGAACACGAAGCTCGTCCCCGAAGTCGAACGTCCCAGGGGAATCGCCGATCTGCTCGATTCCAAATGGAAAGGGAAGATCGGAATCGCCAAGCCGCTGTTCGGGACCACGGCAACGCATGCCGCCTGCCTGTTCGCGACCTGGGGAGACGAGAAAGCCCAGAAGTTCTTCCGCGACCTCAAGGCCAACGATGTGCAGGTCCTCTCCGGCAACAAGCAGGTGGCGACGGCCGTCGGCTCGGGTCAAATCGCGATCGGCCTCACCGATACCGACGATGCCGTCGGCGAGGTCGCGGCCGGGAGCCCCGTGGCGATCGTCTACCCCGACCGAAAGCCCGACCAGCTCGGGACGTTGTTCATCCCCAACACGATCGCCGTCATCAAGGGTGCCCCTCACTTCGACACGGCCAAGCTGCTGGCCGACCGCATCCTCAGCCCGGCGGTGGAAAACACCCTGGCTAACGGGCCGAGTGCGCAGATTCCCTTGCTCAAGGGGACGTCGGCCCCGCCGAAGATCGAAACCCCCGCGACCGTCCATCCGATGGCCGTCGACTTCCAGCAAGCCGCCGACGCCTGGGACCAAGCC
>CALKTZ010001212.1 GCA_937997355.1 uncultured Planctomycetales bacterium
ACCAACAGGGTCGCGTCCAACAGCCTACGGCATTTTTCGCCGAATCAGCCATCCCCGTCAAAAAGACCTGCCGTTCGACGGGGGAAATGCCCCGTCTTGCTGCAAGACCGCAATCCATGGGAAACTGGAAGTTGGAAACTGCCGACCAAAACCCGAGTTCCCGACTCGTGCGGGGGCCACTCCAAATGAACCTGAAGAACGATTCGTGGCGAGCCTTGATCACCGTGGAATCCGGCAAGCGCGGGGGCCGTCCTTGCATTCGTGGAATGCGTATCACCGTCTCCGATGTCCTGTCTTATCTCGCGGCCGGCATGACCGAGGCGGAAATCCTCGAAGATTTTCCCTATCTGACCCTGGAGGACATCCGCGCCTGTCTTGCCTTCGCGGCGGAGCGTGAGCGGCAATTGCTCGTGGCATCGGCATGAGGCTGTTATTCGATCAGAACCTCTCGCCAAAACTCGTCGGCCTGCTGGCGGACACCTCTATCCCGAATCAGGGCATGTCCAGCAATTCAACCTGGGCCTGGCGAACGATGATCGGGTCTGGGATTCTGCGAGAGAACACGGCTTCACGATCGTGACCAAGGACGCGGATTACAGCAACATGGCCGTCGTGTGGGGCACTCCGCCAAAGGTGATCTGGTTACTCATCGGCAACTGCACCACCGCACAGGTTGAGACGCTACTCCGCGCGAATTACGCGATCATCAACGCATTTGAACAGGATGCGTCGCTAGGCACGCTCAGTCTGCGCTGAACCAAAGAAGGCGAGAAGCCGCAATCAACGAATCGCCCCTCCGTTGATGCGCACGATCTGGCCGGTCAGGAAGTTGGATCGGGGATCGACCAGGAATCGGGCGACCTGCGCGACATCCTCGGGAGTCCCCCAGCGGTTCATCGGAGTTTCTCGCAGCACCCGAGCTTTCCAGGAGTCGGAAGCCTGGTCTCCCCAGGCGGTCCTGATCCAGCCCGGTGCCAGCGCATTGACCCGTACTTGCGGCGCCAGGCTCAGGGCAAGGCTTCGGGTGAACGACATCACCGCCCCCTTGATCGCCGCGAACATCTCCCCCGAATCCCCTTCCATGCCGGTCTCCGCCTGATCCCACCCCATGGTGAGGATCACTCCTGAGCCTTGCTCCTTCATCAACGCGCCGATCTTGCGACAGAGATGGATCGCCGAGACGACGTCGACCGACCAGAGCAGGTCCAGCTTGGCTTCGAACGAGAGCCCGGCGGCATCGCCAGTGAGGGTATCGGCCCCGGCCAGATGGAGCCAGGCGTCCAGTCCGCCCCAAAGGTTCCAGGCCGTTTCGGCCAGCTCGTTCGACGCGGAACGATCGGCGAGATCCGCCATCAGCACGCCGGAACGCCGTCCCATGGCCCGGATCGTCTCGGAGACATCGCGGGCCTCGTTCACGGAACGTCGGCCGTGGACGATCACATCGGCCCCCGCACTCGCCAGGGAGAGCGCAACCGCCCGTCCGATCCCGGTCGTCGAGCCGAGCACGATCGTGCGCATCCCGAGCAAGGGTTGGGATTCCGAACTCTTGTGATTCGATTGGGGAGTGTTGGCCAAGCCTCGAACCCATCCTCAAAAAGATGCGATGATGATTGCGGCGGTACGGTCGATTCGTTCTTCAGGTGGATCGCACTAGTCGCCGGCCGGAATCCTGCCGTACAGTCGTCTTCGAGCAATCATTCACGTTATCTCGAAGTTCGCCGCCGAGACAAGCCGGGCCTCGTTGAACATGCGCAAAGCTCTCCACCGATTGAGGTCCGTCTTCCGGATGCTGGGGACGGCTTGGGGTATCGTCGGCCTCACGCTCATCGCGTTGATGTTGATGGAGGGAAGTCTCCGCGTCATCTTCTGGGCGAAGGATCTCCGAGGCATCCCGCCTGTCCCCGACCCTCGCGTGCTTGAGCTTGGCTATCGCAACGAGCCCTGGGCCGTCGACCATTTTCGAGAGCTCGGACGCCTCGAAGATCGCTGGCAACCGTTCGTCTACTTCCGCCAGAAGTCGTTCGAGGGACAGACCATCCATGTCGACGCCCAGGGGCATCGCGCCGTGTGGCAGCCGAGCAAGCCGCTCGATTCCGGATCTAAGCCGATCAAAGTGGTCTTTCTCGGCGGCTCGTCACTGTGGGGGTTCGGCGCCCGGGACGATCACACGATTCCTTCCTACGTTGCCAGAATGTTTCATGAGCGAGGGATTTCAGTCGAAGTACGAAACCTCTCCGAGATCGGCTATGTCAACACGCAGGAGTTGATCGCCTTGATCGGCGATCTCCAGGCCGGCGATCGCCCCGACTACGTGGTTTTCTATGACGGAGTGAACGACACCACCTCGGCCCTGCTCGACGGCACGGCCGGCGTTTCCACCAACGAGAGCAACCGCCGACGCGAGTTCAACATCCTCCATTCGCCGGGGCGGCTCGCGGCGGGGTTGGCGTCGCATTATCTCAAGGATTCGGCCTCACTCCGGCTCGCGCAATCGATCCGCCGCCGCTTCGGGTCGGGGATCGCGTCGGCCAATCCCAATCCGGGCGACGACGAAAGGGATCGGCTCGCACAGGATGTCGTCAGGCGCTACGAGGCGAACGTCGAGTTGATCCGGCAGCTCGGCCGCGCCCATGGATTTTGCCCCTTGTTCTTCTGGCAGCCGACCGTCTTCAACAAGCCGAAGCGATCCCCCTTCGAGGCCGAGGAGAAGGAGAAGTTCGGATGGACCGTGGCGATGTTCGAGGCGGTTTATCAGAAGATTCGAAACGCCCCCAAACTTCAGAATGATTCCACCTTCCACGACCTGAGCGCGATTTT
>CALKTZ010001213.1 GCA_937997355.1 uncultured Planctomycetales bacterium
CAATGCGTCGAAGATTTCGCCGCCGATCGCCGAGTATCCCCACGCCCCCAACGCCGACCGGAAGGACCACGGCCTGAGCATCACGGGAGGCTATGTCTATCGCGGCAAGGCGATTCCCGATCTCGTCGGCGCCTATGTTTACGGCGACTTCGAGACCGGCCGGATCTGGGGCCTCAAGATGGCCGACGGCAAGGTCGCGGCCAACGGTGAGATCATCGACATCGCCAGGAGCCCCAAGCTTAAGATCGCCTCGTTCGGCGAAACTCCCCAGGGAGAACTCCTGATCCTCGCCTTCGATGGCAAGCTTCATGAATTGATCCCCGGCAAGTGAGGATTGACCCCGCCGAAACGCACGATCAAAGGTTTCCGGATCTTCGTGCCCGCATCGGCCCGCGGAAAAGGGGACAGGCACGCGCGGAGTACCGGCGAGCCAGTCCTCATTTCCGCTCCGGCTTTTCCAACATCCGTCGTTAGTCCGTTGTCATGTCGCCACGCGAAAAAAGGACCCGCAGCGTCGAGTTCGGCGACTTCCAGACCCCCCGGGAGCTGGCGGACCTGGTCTGCCGGTTCCTGGTGGAGCGGGGGGTCGAGCCGTCGACGGTCGTGGAACCGACCTGCGGCCTCGGCCATTTCGTCCAGGCGGCGCTCGACCGATTTCCATCCGCCGATTGCCTGGGATTCGAGATCAATCCGGCCTACGTCGAGTCGCTCCGACAGACGCTCGACGCTCAAGCCGATGGCAAGGGTCGAGTGGCCCTCGGCAGCTTTTTCGAACTGGATTGGGAGTCGATCCTCGGCGAGCTAGCCGAACCGATCCTGATCCTGGGAAATCCCCCCTGGGTTACGAACTCCGGGCTCGGCGCCTTCGGCGGCACCAACCTGCCCCCCAAGGCCAACCGGCAAGGGCTCTCCGGGCTCGATGCGAGGACGGGCAAGAGCAACTTCGACATCTCGGAATGGATCCTGATCCGCCTGATGGAGCTGATGGCCGGACGACCGGGCTGGCTGGCCATGCTCTGCAAGACGGCCGTGGCGCGGCGGGTCTTGCGGCATGCCTGGACGCACGGTCTTTCCATCGATCGGGCCGAGATCCGGAACATCGACGCCCAGACCTGGTTCGGGGCCATGGTCGATGCCTGCCTGTTCGTCTGCCGGTTCCCGCCGATCGAGGAAGGTGCCGGCAAGTTGTGCGGCGTCTTCGCCGACATTGAGCAGGCGACTCCGCGACAAATGCTCGGCGAGATCGATGGTCAATTCGTCGCCGATGTCGGGGCCTATCAGCGATGGAAGCACCTGGCGGGTCCATCCGTCCAGCGCTGGCGCTCGGGCATCAAGCACGACTGTTCTCGCGTGATGGAACTCCGGCGCGATGGCTCCGGGTTTCGGAATGGCCTGGGCGAGCGGGTCGAGCTGGAGCCCGAGTTCGTCCATCCGATGCTCAAGAGCTCGGAGCTCGCGGCCGGCCGGGTTGAAGCTCCAACCCGCTGGATGCTCGTGCCGCAACGCGCGGTGGGGGATGACACGGGACGCCTGCAAACGATCGCCCCCCGGACCTGGCGGTATCTCCTCGACCACGAGGAAGCGCTCGATCGCAGGGGAAGCTCGATCTACAGGAACCGGTCTCGCTTCTCGGTGTTCGGGGTCGGGCCTTATTCGTTCAGCCCCTGGAAGGTGGCGATCTCCGGATTCTACAAGAAGCTCGACTTCGTCGTCGTCGGGCCGATCGAGGGGAAGCCGGTCGTCTTCGACGACACGATCGCGTTCATCCCCTGCCAATCCGAGCCCGAGGCCCGGCGCATCGCATCGATGTTGAATTCGGAAGTCGCCCGGGAGTTCTTCTCCGCCTTCCTCTTCTGGGATTCGAAACGGCCGATCACCGTCGAACTCCTCCAGCGGCTCAACATCCGGGCGTTGGCGGCGGAACTCGGCCGGTGATGACGAGATTCAGTAGTGCTCGATCTCTTCGGGCCTGACGTTGAGCCTTGACGCGATGGCCGTCAGCGTTTTTGCGTGCGGTTTTTCCACCTCGTTCCGCTCGATGCGGGCGATCTCCTTCGCGGAGATGGGCGCGAAGTCGGTTCGCCGAAGCCTCGCCTGCTTTCGCAAACGCATCAGCGAGGCCCCGAAGGTCCGCTCGGCTTGCCGGCGTTGTTTCCTGAGCCGACGCCGATACTCGGCATCGAGTTCGTACAGGATCGCATCAGCCGCCGCTTCATACTCGCCGAGCGCCACGGTCCGACCATGGTCCGTCAAACGCAGGCGGTCGAAATCGGGTTGTGTCCCATCTCCCGATTTCTCGAAGATCGCAAACGGCGCGACGATCGCGCCATGATTTCCGCGCAGGAGCGTCACCGTCTTCGCCTTGGGATCGACGATCCCCCCGATGAATCGATCCGCCGCGTCGGCTCGCGTGATGACCTCGATCAATTCTTCCCGGGAAAGCCATACGAAGCCTTCGACCACTCCGAACACGGGATGGAAGAGTCCGAGCAACGCGGGGATGCTCTCGGAACGAGGGGGGGTCAGCATCAGCAGATGCGACCCGCGAAGATCGGCGCGGGTGCTGACCGCCCGTTCGAGGAGCATATCCGTAAATCCGCGCGTGAACGAAATCCAGGTGACGCGGCTTGTCGCCCCCCTGACGGCGGCTTCCACCTCGGCTCGGTCATGGCAGGCGGAGACACGCAGCGGCAATGGCGCCTTCAACAGCCCTTTCCGCGATCCCAGGAGCACAAATCGCTGCTCTCGCTCAATCGTCGTCTTCATCGTCTTCCTCGCCGACGCCGGACACGGGGTTTTCCGGATATTTTGCATTCCAGGCTTCGCGCAATGCGTCCCAGTGCTCCTCGACGATTTTCATCACGTCCGGGTGAATATCCCTGAGCCGTCCCCCCGGGGGTTCCATCAATTGCTTGTCGCGAAGGCCAAGCCGCCACTCGTCCGCCCTGTGCATGATCGTGACGTGCGGCGGTTCGACACGTTCTTTCTCCCGGATCTTGACCTTCCAGCCCTCGGCCCTGAGCTTCTTCGGCAGCGGCACTTCAAACGGCATCCCTGCCTCCCAGGGAATTATGTCCTTTTTTCACTTCAAGTAAAGTGGCCATTCAGGCGATCTACCTGACTTCTCGCAGGGCCTCATCGAGCGTCGGGAACGGCGCGTCGGCGAGCCGTTTGACGGCGGCGAGGCTGGGAGCGTCGTCGGGCCGGTCGCGGAGGATCAGGCGATACCAGGCGAGGGCCTCGGCGCGATATCCGAGCCGCTCGCGGGCCTCGGCGATGCGCCGGTAGAGGTCGGGGGCCGGATTGGTCCCCAGGCCCCGGATCGCATTGGCCTCCTGATAGAGGGGGAGCATGTCGCGGCGCGCGGCCTCGGCGTCGCGGAAGTCGGCCTCGGCCTGCTTCGCCTCCGTTTCCCGGCCGGCCAGGCGATACGACCGGCCGAGCCGGTAGAGGATTTGCGAATCGAGCGGATCGAACAGCCGGGCACGTTCGAGCGCGGCGATCGAGGCGGGCCAATCGTGGCGGTACTGCGCGGCGATCCCATGAAACCGCGCGAAGCGAGGTTCCTCGGTCAGCGATTGCGGCAATTTCGACAGGGTCTCCGCGAACTCATCGTTCCGCGAGGCCAGATCGAGCATCCGGAGTAAGGCGTCCCAGGCATCCGGATCGTTGGGATGGTTTTCCACCAAGCGACGCACCAGGCCAAGCCCCTCGTCGGGGCGTCCGTCGCCGAATTCTGCCCGGGCGACCGCGATCGTCCCCTGAACATCATCGGGGTGGGCACTCACCCCCGGTCCGAGCGCTCGCACGATATCCGCGGGGAGCGTGGGCTTGGCATCCTGACGGACTAATTCGAGGAGGAGCTGCACGCGATCTCCCGGGTTGGGTTCGATCGTGTGGAGCGCCAGGCCGAGGCGCTCGGCGTCCGGACGCCGCCCTTCCACGTAATAGAGGCTCAACAAGGCCCAACCCGCCTCGG
>CALKTZ010001214.1 GCA_937997355.1 uncultured Planctomycetales bacterium
CGAGATAGGCGAGGAGCCTGCCGACGCTCTCATCGACCGACGCCACGCAGCGCAGGTAGTCCTTCATGTAGCGCTGGTACTTCCAGCGGATCAGGTCCTTCCCCTTCAGGTCGGCCTTGAGGAACGCCTCATTCTCGGCGGCATAGGCTTCCACCCACGCCTTCTTTTGTTCCGGGGTGAGCCTGGCCGGGGGGGCATCGAGCTTGAGGTCCCCCTTCGTCAGGGTCTTCTCGATCGACATATCCTGGTCGTGCGCGGCGAAGCCCCGGCCGGAGTAGTCGTCGAAGAGGTTCGCCGGCTCGGGGATCGTCACATCCTTGAAGAGATTGAGATATTTGGGCGCCGGCTGCCAGTTGCGATGCGGGGCCTTGTGCCAGGTGAGGAGCATGAACGGCTTGTTCGCGTCACGGCCCGATTTGAGCCAGTCGAGCGAAAGATCGGTGACGATCTCGGTGGCGTAGCCGTTCACCTGCGTCTTCCCCTGGGCGTTGATCATGGCCGGGTTGTAATAATCCCCCTGGCCGGGGAGGATCTGCCAGGTGTCGAAGCCGGTGGGCTCCGAGACCAGGTGCCACTTGCCGAAGACCGCCGTCTGATAGCCGACCTTCTGGAGCAGTTTCGGGAAGGTGACCTGGGTGTTGTCGAAGCGGTCGTTATTGGTGAGGAAACCGTTCTTGTGGCTGTACTTGCCGGTCAAGATGGATGCCCGGCTCGGCCCGCAGATCGAATTCCCCACGAGGCAACGGCGGAAGAGCATCCCCTCCTTCGCCAGCCGGTCGAGCTGCGGCGTCTTGTTGACCGCCGAGCCATAGGCGGAGATCGCCTGGTATGCCAGGTCGTCGGTCATGATGAAGAGGATGTTCGGCCGTTTCGCCGGTTCCGCTTGCTCGGCCCGACCTTCGAGTCCCCCGGCACCGATCAGCACGAGGGCGAGGCAAGCAACCTGCCGCATTCGAGGGAGGAAGCGTACCGGTCGCGGACCGAATCGATGGAACGTGATGTTCATGGATCATCCCAGCTAGAGTTGAGAGTTATCGGCTCACGGAAGGCCGATTTCATTCGGAGCAAGCCCGGCAAGGGCTCGCGATCGAGCGGGCCGAAATTCCTCATCCGTACGTGTTCAGCGAGGGATTGGGTGAAGGTCTCCCAACCTTCGCGACAGCACCGGCACGCGGAAAAGGGGACGGGCACGGCGCTTCGCTTCGAGCCAGTCCCCTTTTCCGCTCCGGCCCGCTTCATTTCAGCAATTACTTGATGTCGTACTTGAATGCGCCGCTGTCATCGACGCCCACATGGACGCTCGACAGGGTCTGCCCCTGGGCCATCCGGGCGAGGACTTCCTGGGAAATCTCGGGGAGGAGGCTGCGGGTGAGGATGTGGTCGACGTTGCGGGCGCCGCTCTGGACCTCCTTGCAGCGCCCGGCGATCGACTCGATGAGGTTGTCGTCGTAGCTGAAGACGGCATTGTGGTTGTCGCGCATCCGTTTGCCGATGCGCCCGAGCTGGAGCTTGATGATCTGGCGCATGATGTCGTCGGAAATCGGGTAATACGGCACCACGATCGTCCGGCCCAGGAACGCCTGCTTGAAGGTCTGCACCCCCTGGGCGTTCTTGGCTTCGAGCAGGTCCGGGCGCACGGCCTCGGCCAAGGCTTCCGGCCCGGGCATGGTGTCGGGGTCGGCGCAGAGCTTGAGGATCGTGTCGGTGCCGACGTTCGAGGTCATCAGGATGACGGTGTTCTTGAAGTCGATCTCGCGCCCTTCGCTGTCTTCGATCGAGCCCTTGTCGAAGACCTGGAAGAAGAGGACCAGCACCTCGGGGTGGGCCTTCTCGACCTCGTCGAGCAGGACGACGCTGTAGGGGCGGCGACGGACGGCCTCGGTGAGCACGCCCCCCTCGCCGTAGCCGACGTACCCCTTGGGCGAGCCCTTCAAGTTCGAGACGGTGTGCGCCTCCTGATACTCCGACATGTTGATCGTGATCAGGTTCCGCTCGCCGCCGTAGAGGGTTTCCGCGAGCGTGACGGCGGTCTCGGTCTTGCCGACGCCGCTCGGACCGACCATCAGGAAGACGCCGATCGGCCGCCTGGGGTCGGTGAGGTTGGCCCTCGCGGTGCGAATCCGCTGGCCGATCGCCTCCAGGGCGTGCGCCTGGCCGATGACGCGTTCTTCGAGCTTGGACCGCAGATTGAGGACGGTCTGGATCTCGTTGGCGACCATCCGGCCGACCGGGATGCCGGTCCAGCCGGCCACGACCTCGGCGATCGTCTGGTTGTCGACGCTCACCTGCATCAGCGGCGATTCCCCCTGGAGGGCCCGAAGCTCGTCGAACCTGGACTGGAGCGCTGACTGGGCGGTGGTCAACTCGGCCGAAGGGGCGAACGCCTGGCCATTCCCATCCGCGAGGTGCTTCGCCTTCTCGGTTGCGAAGTCGGCCTCGACCTGGGCGGCGAGCTTGCGGATCTCCTCGACCCGTTTCTTCTCGTCTTCCCAGCGGGCCTCCAGCCCCTCCAGCCGTTTCGTCGCCTCGGCCAAACTCTGCTTCCGCTCGTCGATCTCCGCCTCGTCGGCGGCGCCGGTGGCCAGCTGGCGTTCGAGGATCTTGATCTCGATGTTCAGGTGGTCGATCTCGCGTCGGCAGTCTTCCACGGCCGGGGGGGTCGCGTTCTGGCCGATCGCCACGCGGGCGCAGGCTGTATCCAGCAGGCTGACCGCCTTGTCGGGGAGCTGCCGGGCGGGGATGTAGCGGTGCGACAGCTTGACTGCCCCCTCCACCGCCTCGTCGAGAATTCGGACCCCGTGATGCTTCTCCAGCATGGCGGTGATCCCGCGCATCATGCGGGTGGCGACCTCCTCGCTCGGCTCCTCGACCTTGACGACCTGGAACCGGCGG
>CALKTZ010001215.1 GCA_937997355.1 uncultured Planctomycetales bacterium
CCGACTGGGCCGACATCGGCGAGTGCCACGAGACCGACGCCGACAACGCCCACCGCGAGAATGGCCGGATCTTCAAGATTACCTACGGCGAGCCGAAGAAGCCCCCGGCCCCCGTCGATCTCTCGAAGCTTTCCGACGCGGAACTCGCCAGGCTCCAACTCCACAAGAACGAATGGTACGTGCGCACGGCCCGGCTGATCCTCCAGGGGCGTGTGGCGAGCACCAACAAGCCCCTCGTCGACGCCCATCCGGTCCTCCGCGAAATCCTGCGGATAAATTCCGACGTCAGCCGCAGGCTCCGCGCCCTCTGGGCACTGGACGCCACGGGGGGGATCGATCGGGCCGCCTTGACGGGGCTGCTCGAAGACAAGGACGAATCGATCCGATCGTGGGCCGTCCGCTTGCTCGTCGATGCGCAACCCGTCGCGGCACCCGAGGAATTGGCCCGGAAATTCGCCGACATGGCGGCGAACGATCCTTCGCCCAAGGTGCGTCTGGCGCTCGCCTCGGCGTTGCAGCGGTTCCCGGTGGCCAATCGCGGTGAGATCGCCATGGCCTTGAGCCAGCGGGCCGAAGATGCCTCCGACCGGGCGCTCTCGCTGATGATTTGGTATGGAACCGAGCCGTTGGTTGCGCCCGACCCCGGCCGAGCCCTTACGATGGCCGTATCCGGCAAGAATCCGCTGGTGCGCCAGTATCTGGCCCGCCGGGCGATGATCGCCGAGCCGGTCAGATCCCTGGCCAATGCCGCGCCTCTCCTGAAAACATCCTCCGACGAGGTTCGCCGCGACCTCCTGGCCGGCGTGCTTGCAGGGACTCGCGGGATGAAGCGAATCACGGCGCCGCAGGGATGGGATGAAGTCTCCTCGATCCTGGCGAAGAGTGCCGATGCCGAGGTGCGCGAGCGGGCCTTACTGCTCGACCTCGATCTCGGCGAGCCCCGCGCGATTGCCTCGCTCCGCGAAGTGATCAGGGATCGCAATGCCCCGTTGGCGAATCGCCAACGTGCCCTCAGCTCACTGGCGGAGCGTCGGACCCACGGCCTGGTCCCCGACCTCCTGGTCTTGCTCGACGAGCGGGGCTCGGAGATTCGCGGTCAGGCGATCCGCGCGCTCGCCGGTTATGCCGATGCCGCGATCCCCGAGTCGATCCTGTCGCGCTATGCCCGGCTTTCCGCCCTGGAGCGGGAAGATGCCATCGGCACGCTGATCACGCGCCGGGAATGGGTGCCGGCACTGTTGGATTCGGTCCAGGCGCGGGCGGTATCCAAATTCGACCTCACCCCGGCGGTGGTCCGCCAGATCCAGTCGTTCAACGACGCCAAGTTGAATGCCCTGCTCGCTCCGCTCCAGGCGGAGGTGGCCTCCACGGCCGGGAACAAGAACGCCCTGATTGCGAAGTACAAGTCGCTCCTGGCGGCGCGGGACCAACCCGCGGCCGACCCGGGCCGCGGGCGCGGCGTGTTCGCCCGGCTCTGCCAGCAATGCCACCGGATGTTCGATGCCGGCGGCGATGTCGGCCCCGACCTCACCGGCTCCGATCGGGCCAATGCCGATTACATCCTGGAAAACGTCCTCGACCCCAGCGCGACGGTCGGCCGCGACTTCACCGTCTCCACGATCGCGACGGTCGACGGCCGACTGATCAGCGGCATCCTCCGCGAACAGACCCCAAGCTCCGTGACGATGCAGACCACGACCGAGCGGATCGTCATCCCTCGCGAGGATATCGAGCAATACAAGCCATCGAACGTTTCCATGATGCCCGAAGGCCAACTGGAACGCCTCACCCCCCAGGAGATCCGCGACCTGTTTTCCTACCTGGGGGTCAAGCGGCAGGTCCCCATGCCGGGGCAATGAGCCGACTGGCCGGAGCGAAAACGTGCCTGTCCCATTTTTCACCGGCTCACGTGAAAATGCTTTTGAGACCTTCGGTCAGCCGTTTCGGCCGGCCTGTTTGACCCGCCCCGAACGGAAGAATCGCAATCGGTCGATACGATCAGCTCAGGACGCGTTTGAGCGACCGCACGATGTAGGCGTTTTCGATCCGGTTGCGCGAGGCGACCCGGATGAATCGGCCGGTGTCGAGCCCTCGCTTGTCGTCGCAGGTCCGGGTGTAGATCCCCCGGCGGATCAAAAGGCGGCAGACGGTCTCCTCGGCGGTCAGTCCCCCTTCGGGAAGCTCGACCAGCGCGAAATTCGCCTGCGACGGATAAACCCGCAATCCCTCGATCTTCCGCAAGGCGTTGAAGAACCGCCGCGTGTTCCGGATGTAGTGGATGCGTTCCCGCTCGTATTCCACCTGGAAGTCGGGGCGGGAGTAGAGGTCGAAGAAGTATTCGGCCAGCCCCGAGGTGTTCCAGAGATAGCCGTTTTCGAGCAAGGGTTTCACCCGGCTGGGATCCATCACGGCATAGCCCGCGCGGATGCCGGCGATCCCGAAGTCCTTCGACATGCTCTTGACGATGATCAGGTTCGGAAACCGCGCAACCTCGTTGGCCAGGCTGTGATACGAGTAATCTTCCCCCTCGCAGGCGAAATGGATGAAGCTCTCGTCCACGATCACGTTCGGCACGTCTCGCAGCTCTTCCAGGAGCCGGAGCATGGTCGCGTGCGGGATGTAGCTGCCATCGGGGTTGTTGGGATTGATCAGGATGACCGTATTGGGCCGCTCACGCCGAACCGTTTCGAGGTAAGCCTGGATGTCGAAGCGGAAATTGTCTTGCTTCCTGGCGGTGTGGAAGATCACCCGAGTATCGGGCCGGGCGAATTCGTAATAGGCCGAGAAGGTGGGAAGATTGACCAGCAACGAGTCGCCGGTGAATCGATGGATGATCGCCTGGATGATCTCGATAGCACCGTTGCCGATGAATACCGAATTTGGGTCGAGTCCCAGTACGCGGCTGAGCTTGGTGGCGATAACCCGGTTCTGCGACGGGTAGAATTCCAGGACCGAGCGGAGCTTGCCCGGACGGATCACCTCGCGATGGAGATGCTCCAGGAACAAGTCGGTGGCGTAGGGATTGGAAATGAAACAGGCATCGACCTTGAGGCGAAGCTCGGGGATCTGCTTGAGCAAGGTCGGCGCGCTCGGCGAATGCGAGCCCGCCTCGCGCTTCAGCCGTTTGATGCGCTCGGCCAGCGCCGTCTCGCGAGGGCTGTAGCCGAACCGTCGCCTTCGTTTCTTGACCTGGCGTTCCAGCCACTTCGCGGACTCGCCAAGGTCGAAGGCCCGGAACGCGAAACCCCGTCGCTGTTGGGAACGCTCACCGATCACGGATGCCTCGGCTCTGTCTTTGTTTAAAATCGTGGGGTTGGCTCGTACTCAAATGAATCGAGCCCAACTCGCGTAAGTATCGGCAATCCTGCACACCGGGATGTCATCGGTCCTTCCGACCATCTTCATTCATTCGGCCGGACTACGCGCCCGAGGACGTTCCGGATTCTCTCGCGGATGGCCTACTCGCAACTGTCAGGGGGCGAAATCAGCCCAGATTTCGGACGAGCACATCGTAGGATGTAACCGACTCGCTGGCAAGCAGGAAGTCGCTTTCTCGTACGGCTCTTCGGGCCGCGTGGTGCAATTCTCGCGGATGATCGGCGATTCAACTTGTCCGGCATCAAGGTGATCGGGCGATGAATTCGGGAACGGCGGGAGCGGAGTAAGTTCGGGCGGCAATAATTTTAACTTGTTATCAATATAGATTTTATGGAAAATTTCGAGGTGAGGTTTTAAGGAAGGAGCTCAACGGATTTCGAGGTCTTCCCGGCGTTGGATCGATCCAATCGATACGCCGTCGCGGGGGCCGATCGTCTGTTGCTGGCGGAGGT
>CALKTZ010001216.1 GCA_937997355.1 uncultured Planctomycetales bacterium
GGTGGTCGTACGCCATCATCCCCGGCAATCCCAACGCCGAGCGAGGGCATCAGCGAGGCGTGGTCGCCGTCGGCACCGAGACGGGGATTGCCCTGTTCGACCTGGAAACCGGACTGCGCACCCGATTCCTGGTGGGCCACACCGCTCCGGTCACGGCCCTGGCATCGTCCCCCGACGGCCGCTGGCTCGCGAGCGGATCGGTCGATCAGACCATCCGGATCTACCCCCTCGCCGGCTGCGACACCATGCCCGGCTTCGGCGCGACCTTCCGCCGAGACGCGAACGCCTGGATCGTCGACAAGGTCGAGCCGAAGGGATTCGCAGCTTCGATGGGGCTATTGATCGGCGACCGGCTCCTCAAGGCCCAGGTGGTTGACCGATCGAGCATCAAGCTCTACGAACAGCCCGACGACTTCGTCGAATTCGCCGGCCGCGTGGACGCGGTCCTCCCGAATGACGAGATCGGGATTTTCGTCCGGCGCAATACCTGGATTCCCGGCTTCGGCCACCTCGAACTCGACCTCCCGCCATTCGCGTCGAGCAAGCGGAACAACCCGGCCCTCAACCTCCTGGTGGGCCTGGACAAGGAGTGGATCCTCTGGACCCCCCGAGGCTTCTACGACACCTCGATCGAGGGGGATTCCCGACTCCTGGGCTGGCAGATCAACCCCCCGTTCAATCCGACATCCAACGAGGTCAACCCTCGCCCGACCGTCTACCTGCCGATCGCCTCGTTCGCCTCGAAGCTGATGCGAGGCGACATCCTCGACCGCGTCTGGCGCAGTGCCGGCGTCGAGGCCGAGCGCGAGGTGGTGGCCGACCAACGGCCGGCTCCGGTCGTGCCGGCCCCGAATCAGGCTCTCCCGCCGGCCCCGGCACTCGATCCCATCCCGGAAAAGGTCGTGATCGAGGAGCAGCCCCCCCGGATCGAGTTCGCATCTCTCGTCGCCGATTCCCCACTCCCGGCCCCCGGGGAAACCTGGACCGTGAAGGCCCCGAACCCCCGGCTCAAGGTCCAGATCACGGGGGTGGAGGGCTCGAAGGTGAAGGATCGGCAAGTCGTGATCGATGATCGGGTGGTCTCGGCCAAGCTTCCCGGATCGACCCCGTCACTCGGCGAGGAATTCGCCCTGGCCATGACCCCGAACCGGCCGTTACGCGTTTCGGTGAAGGCGACCAACGACGCCGACAATCCCCACTCCGCGTGGATCGACGTCCTCTACAAGCCCCCCGTGGCCGAACCTCCCCCGCCGCCGGCGCGTACCCCACGACTGGTCATGATCGGCGTCGGCATCGACGAGTTTCAAAACCCGAGCCTGCCGAAACTGGAATTCGCCACCAACGACACGCAACGGCTGGTCGAATTCCTCCCCCAGCACTTGATCCCGGCCTCGGGCTCTTTCGCCGCCCAGGGCTCGGCGCAAGATCGCCTCACCCTGATGGGGAGCGCCGCCTCTTCCAAAGAACTTGGCGAGCTGTTCAACCAATTGCGGGACCAACTGAAGAAGAATCAGATCGTGCAGGGGGACATGGTCGCCATCTTCCTCGAATCGCACGTCCTGGAATGGGGCAACTCCGCGGAGAAGACGCGGGTGCTCGCGCCATCCGACATCGGCCCGGGGCTCCCGCCGACCGCCCCCGCCCTCTCGACCCGCGAAATCTCCGAGCGACTCGGCGAGTTGGCCGGCGCCGGATGCCGCGTCGTGCTGTTCCTGGACGGCGTCCATCTCCCGCGATCCGACCGGAGCGAGTTGAAGAGCGACATCAAATCCTGGGTGCGCGACCTCCAGAACGAACGCCGGGTGATCACGTTCGTGGCCTCCAAGAATGGCCCGAGCCGGGCCGATCCCGACCGTCGCGAACGCCTCGGCCTCTTCGCCCAGGGGTTGCTGAACGCCTTCAAGGCCGTGCAGACGGGCGCCAGCCCGACCAAGCCGCTGAGCATCAAGGCTTTTGAGGTGGCCGTCGTCCAGCAGGTCCGTAATTTGAGCAATCGCTACCAGGAAGTGGGCCTGTACGTGCCGAACTCGGTCCCCTTGAGCACCCCGTTCGTTCATCCGTGAATAGAGCGGTTCTCACTTGGATGCGCGTTCTTCATCAGATCGGGCCGGAGCGGAAAAGAGGACTGGCTCGTCGGTACTCCGCGTGTCTGTCCCCTTCTCCGCAGGCCGATGCCGACAGCGAGGTTCTGGAGACCTTCGGTCGCGGGCATCGGCGGGGTCGAGAGCCCCGAACCGAACGGAGCTTTTCGCAGAAGCCGGAGTGGCCATTCGGGAACGTGGGGGGAAGACAAGGGGGGCGGCCGTGCGTGTATTCATCTTGATAAATTAATTGTGAATTTCTCATAATTTTAGAAAATTTATATTTTATGACTTATCAGAATTGAGAGATGAAACATGATAATTCCAGGGATTTGAAGTTCGGCCGTCCTGAAGTTTTCGTCGTTGATATCGCCTTTCTGATAAATTCCTAGCAAGAATCCAAGACTCAAAGCAAAGAAAAATTTAATGTTCTCGCCATTGTCTCCGTACTCAGTAAGTTCTTCTGGTCTGTAATCACGATCGATCCGAGTCTTGACGAAATCGAAATGCCCTTTCCCCCAATTGTCTATGGGAGAATTGTACGAGAAACCTGTAATTGCAGCTTTAATGGCGAGATCATCTTCTGAATTAGGGCTGACCACACCTTTCGCAGCCTGCATATCACGATAAAACGTCGCCACCAGCCGTTGAAGCTCATCAAACATTCTCAGTTTCTCCAATCAAACCAAGCTCCGAGAGGGGGGCGGATGATTAATGGGCGCGGGCAGGCTTGCAATCAAGCCTCGATCCCGCTTAACAGGGACCGGGGCAATGCCCCTGAGTTCCATCAACGGACCATCGTTTGCCCTCTTTTGCCCTGTCTTCGAGCCCTGTAGGGGCACCCCTCTCCGAATGTCGTTCCGCGTACCATGGGGACCGCGAGAGATTCAAAGCCGTGGTCGGCAAAGCCGCCACGAGACGAAGGGCGGACGGGCTTTTCGCCCGACCACCCTTTTGAGAATTCCCACAGCCCGCGGGCCTGAGAACGCCCCGGCGGCTTGAACAAACGGCCCGTGATCATGGCGTCGGGGCCGGGGTATCCAGGATGGGGACCAGCGGGAAGGACGTCATCACGGTCTGCACGCGGGCTTCCTGGTCGAGCTGATTCGGCGGATTGGCCGATCTGACTTCGGCCGCCCGGCGATTGGCGACCAAGATCGGGAACTGGGCGGAGATCAGGGGCATGGTCTGCTTGACGTATTGATCGAGCTCGCCGGTCGTGAGCGTGCCATCGTGATTGAAGTCGGCATCTCGGGGAATTTTCAGGTCGGAGATTTCCTTGGGCTCCTGGGCCGGGAGCGCCCGCATGCCGCGGAGGAGAGTGTAGGTGAAGACGCCGTGCTTCAGGGGATCGATCTCGAGCGCGGGCTCTCCCTTCCGGGCGGCCAGGAGATAGGACGTGCGGACCCGC
>CALKTZ010001217.1 GCA_937997355.1 uncultured Planctomycetales bacterium
GGCCGTGATGGCATCGACGGTGATTCGTTTCCTCTGGATGGTTCGGATGTCGGCCGCCTGCTGATATTGGCCCAGTTGCTTGGGATCCAGATGCTCCTTGATGACGTTCGTGATCGCTTCCCGGATCGAGTCCTCGGGCTCATTGCGCTGATTCGGCCCGATCATCCGGATTCGCCGCCCGCCCATTTGCATGTTCATGCCAGACTTCGCGATCAACTCCTGGAATGCGTGCTCGGCACGTCTCGCGATTTCTTTACGCTGATCGAGCGAAAGGTTGCAAATGTTTCTCGCGAGGTGATATTCGGCCCAGAACACCGGCCGATATTCCTGCAGCATCTGCGGGTTGGGCTCGCCATCGGCCACGGCCTGGACCATCCCTCCGCCGGCGAAGACCTGGACCGCCTGAACGTTCCTTGCCGCCCGCTTGGCGGCGGCCGCCTTCTTTTCCTGGGCTGTCTGTTCAAAGACCTTGAACTTGATCGGCGGCCGCTTGGTCGTGGCATTGTTGGCGGCTCCGTCCTTGGCAGGCTCTCCCGTCTTCGTTGCCGGGGAAGTCTGGATCGTGATCGTGGTGGTGGCGCCGCCCACCTGAAAAGCCTCGGAGAAGGCCGAGACGCAGGTGAGGAAGACCCCGGCGACACCGAGCGTGACAGTCAAGCCGGCAAATGGCCGCATGCGTGAAGCTCCTGGCGATCCATTGTTTGCCGGGCGGGCCTCGCGATGCTTCAACCCGCCCGACAAATTGGGCTCACTTCTGGCTGGGCTCTCGTTCGAGCCGATTGAAGTATTCGTCGAGTCCCGAGCGATATTCCTCGGGGAGCGACGGCCCCGATTCGCCGGTCGACTGCGACACGCCGTGATCCTCGCGCACTTCCTTGTCGTTCACGCCATTGCCGAGCAGCGCGATGGCCGCGTCGTTGGTGGTGCCGGTACCGCCGCCTCCGGGGTTGTCTCCCCCGCCTCCGCCCCCCTTGGGATTGATTCGCTTCGATTGCAGCAGGAGTTCGATCGCCTCGGTCTCGGCGGCGATGGCGGTGGGGCCGGTCTCCGGGGTCGCGAGGATACCCGATGCCTCCCCCATCACTTCCGAGACCATGCCGAGGAGTTTGAGCTCCTTGCCGAACTCGGTCTCGGCGTCCGGGAGTTCGCGAATCCGCTCGACCAGCTTGTTGGTCCGATCCTGGAGTCCCGTCTGGGTTTCGGACAGTCCCTTGCCACGCTTCTGGAAGTCGGCCGTCTCCAACCCGGCGCGGGCCTGCTGGGCCACGCGGGTCTCCTCCCGCAGGTTGACCTCGCCTTCCAGGATCAGCATCGCTTCCAGGACGAGCGACGGCGGGAGGCTGCTCTTCGACTTGCTTCCGGGACACTGCCCCTTGCAGGCCGGGTCGACGAGATCCTCGGCCCAGCGGTCGAGCGTGTCCGACCAGTATTCGCACTGGGCGATCGACAGTCCGTTTTCTTTCTTGAGGTCATCGCCGATCTGTCGCAAGCCCCCGATCGGGTCGAGCTTCCGCATCTCGTCGAGGACCGACTTGAACTTGATGAACCGTCGGCGTTCGAAGTACGCCTGCATGTCGTCCATGATGAGGGAGACGTTGTGGCTCCCCTTCGCTTCCTGGTTGACCAGTTCGGACAGGACCTTGGCGGGGACCTCGGCAACCCGTGCGGTCGCCACTCCGAACGTGTCGGCCAACTGGTCGCCGAGCCGGCCGGCGATTTGATACTGGACCCGCGAGGCGGCCTTGAGCCGCTTCACCAAAGTGCTCCCTTCGAGATTGGCGAGGACTCGATTCAACTCATCGGCGATCTTGTCGAATTCGGCCAGGAGATCTTGCTGCTTGCGGACGGCCTCGTCGATCTTCTGGGCCGCGGGAGTTTCCTCTTGAGGCTCCGTTGCCTTGGGCTTGCCCATGACGGTCGTCACCGGCAGGGTGAGCCGGGGATCTTTCGGCTTGCTGGTCGACGGCTTGCCTTGCTTGGCCTGGTCGTCGGGGGAATTCTGCGACGACTCCATGTCCGAGATTCGCGGGATGGCCGACTTGCCAGCCTTGGCCTGCTTGGGCTCCGTCAAGCCTTGCCCGGACTTGTTGTTTCGGTTGTTGCCGGCCTGCCGGGTCTTGTTGCTCGGACCATTCGAGGCGAGGGCCGGCGCGGTGGCCGCCTCCTTGAGCAAGTCGGCTACGGAGGGCATGCGGGTTCCTGAGATGTCCTTCAGGATTTGCAGCATTTCGGCCCATTTTTCCAGATGGCCGACGCCGAACTCGGGGTTGCGCGTCGCCTGCCGGACGAGGTCTTCGCCGGACATCACCAGGCCGGAGAGGCGTCGGCCGTTGGCCCGCTCGCCCATCGCCTGGCTCTCGATTTTCCTCCGAGTCTCGGGTTTGTCCAGCTCATCGCCGGGGAGTGCCCGGATCTGCTTGTTCCCCTCGCTCAACTGCATCTCACGGTCGCGGACCTCGAGCGCCTGGCGGTGCCACTTGCTCAATTGCTCGGTGAGCCAGATGGCGTGCTGCTCGGCGTTCAGGACATAGAACGTAAATGGCGGCGAGTAGATGCGAGGGCGGCCTGGGAGGTAATCCTCGGCGAAGATGCGGACGGCGATCGGCTGGGGTTCGATGTTCAGGGCTTTGGCCGAGAACGTCCCGTTCACTTCGAGGGAGTCCTTATTGTGATTGCCGGCCGCGAGAATCTTTTCTCCCTTGGCCGGGGTTTTCACGGTGGCGCCCGTTTCGTCCATCCCTTTCCATTCGAGGCCGATTTGCTTGATGCCGAAATCGTCTTGCGCCCGGACCTTGAACGCGAGCTGTTCCAGGTCGAGCAGCACCCTTTGCCTCGGTAGGTCTTCGGTGGTTAGCGAGGGGGGCTCGTCGTCCTTGCCGGTGATTGAGAGAACGAATGGCTCCTTCCCCGAGAGGCCGAGCTCGTCTCGCCAGCGGAATTCGATCTTGCGAGATCCGTCGATGACAGGGGCCGAGGTCGAGATGGTCGGACCTTCCGGCTGAGAGGGCTGGCCATCGACCTGGGCCGATCCCAGGGAGCGGCTGGCCGTGGCGGCGAAAGTGGCCCGGCTCCCCTTGACGAGCGAGATGAGGCCCCCGCGAACATCCTTCTGCTGCACGGCCGGAAGTCCGAGATAGTCGGGCAAGGAGACTTTGGCCACGACGGACGTCAACTCGGGGCGCATCGTCGGCTCGACTTGGATCTCCTTGATCGTGTCGCCGATCCGGAGGTTCAGCCCGTTCGGGTCAATCTGGGGGGGCATTGCGAATTCATAGGCGCCCGACGCGAGTGGTGCCTGGACCGGCTGCTGGTTGCCGAGTTGGACCATTCCCGATGCCGGCTTCCAGATCGCGGCGTCCTTGAGCTTGGCCGTGACCGAGAACGGCTCGCCATGCGGGACGACCAGCCTGTCGGGGATCGGCTCGATCGCGGCGAAGGTGTAGCGAGGGGTCTGCCGCCAGGGGGCGAGCAATCGCGCCCAGGCGTTTCCCG
>CALKTZ010001218.1 GCA_937997355.1 uncultured Planctomycetales bacterium
CCTTCAGGAGATGTCGTTCGAGAGAGTCGGCAGTTCCCAAACGATCGTCGTCGATGTCCGTATCCTCGCGGCGACCCATCAGGATCTGGAGGCGTTGATTCAGGAAGGGAAGTTCCGAGAAGACCTCTATTACCGGCTCAATGTCATCCCGATCCAGACCCCTCCCTTGCGCGAGCGGCGCGAGGACATCTTCGAATTGGCGGTGAATTTCCTCCGGGCGCAAGGCGCCCGCGCGGGGAAGCAGACGGTGAGTCACTTCGATCCCGAGGTGTTCGAGGCGCTCGCGGCCCACGATTGGCCGGGGAACATTCGAGAACTGGAGAATGTAATCGAGCGCGCGGTCGTCCTGGCCGACGGGCCGGCCGTGACGCTGGACGATCTTCCCCAGGAAATCCGGCATCCCGGCCGCAAGCGATTCCGAAGCCGGGTCGCGGTGTCGTCGAACCTCTCGGCAATCCCCCGGGGAACGCCGCTCTTGTCTCGGGGGCTGAAGGGGGCGAGCGGTTCCGCGAACACCTCCGCATCGAGGTGGCCCGGCGAGGAGGTCGAATCCCCGGCGAGCGAGGCATGGAACGCCGAATTCGTCGACTATGAACGCCAACGGCTCATCGACGCGCTCGAAGAGGCGGGGGGGAACAAGAGCGTCGCCGCCCGGCTCCTGAACATCCCGCGCAGCACGTTCTTCAGCAAGCTGAAGAAACACGGCCTGGCCTGACGGCCGCGGTCGTCTCGATCGATTCGCGTCGAGAGAGACCGGACCTGGCCAGGACGTCCTTCGAGGGTTCGAGGCGAGACGTGCTCGTCGTCTCGCCGATTGTTTACTTGTCGAGCTTCATGCTGGTTTCGGTCTCGGTGATTTGGTCGAAGGACTGGTTCATGGCCGAGATCGACATCACCATGGTGTCCTTGATCCCCGAGGATTCGATGTGGCCGGTTTCCTTGTTGAACGAGAACGATCCCTTCCCGTTCTGAGACTTGATCTTGATCGCGACCTCGGGATTCGCCGCGGCGTCCAGGGTCACTTTCGTCGCGAGATCGATGGAGATCAGGTTGGGGTTGGTGGAATCGGGCCCTTGATAGGTATAGGTCTTGTCGAGCGTCATGGTCCCCAGGGGAGGGGCCGGGATTTTCGATTGACGCGTCCAACCTTTCCCTTTTTCCAGCGATTCGTCCGGGAACGAGAGGCTGGATTGGGAGAGCATGGTTTTCATCCCTTCCTCGGAGAACATGCCTCCCCCCGCGGCCGCGGCGGGGCCCGCATTCTTGATCGTTGCGAGGAGTTTCTCCGGGATCTTCACGTCGGTGAGTTCGCCGTTGGATTTCATAATCATCGAAAACTCGGCGCCGACCATGGAGCGGAGGAGGGGGACCATGACATTGGCGATCTGCCCCTCGGGGTCTTTCTTGTCGTTGGAGTCGAACTCAAACGGCACGAACGGCGACTCGACGCGGGTCTGGAAACGATCGATCGTCTGGGCGACCCGGGCATCGCCCTCCGGGGTTACGGATTTGACGTCCCAGTGCATGTTGATCGTCTGGCTGAGGGTGGTCTTCACCTCCTGTCCCATCACCTTCATGGTCGTGACGGTCTTCTGGTCCAACTTGTAGGCCAGCTTCTCGCCCGCCTTGAATTTCCAGCGAAGGACCTCGGCACGGGCTTCGGACCCATTTCCGAAGATCGGAGTGAGCACGAGCAGGGCGACGAGCGTCGATGCGGAAAGAAGGCGGGGAGTCGTTCCGGTCGGCATGAAGAGCTTCCGTTTCGCCAGAATGCCACGCATCGTCGCTCCTTTCGAGGATACTTTCCAGCGTGTTGGGTAGGTCGTCTGGATCATCGGCACCGCAGGGTATCCGCGTGAAACACCGGACTTGACGGTCCTCGGGATGGGCTGGTCTCTCGGCTCGCATCCTCGCCCGATTTCCAGATCGGCCTCATAGCATAGCGGCTGGCACTTTCGAAATCATCACCCGAGACCTTGACGGGGTCGTGTCCGCTTCGCCGTGACGAGTCAGGGCTCGATCGCGAGGATTTCGCGGCAAGCCCAGTACCTGGAATCCGCCGGTCCTGTTCGGGCGTCAGTCGAGCGCCTCGCCGGGAGGGAAGGGGGGGCTCGACCATTTGAGCAGATACCCGAGCGCGGCGAGATCGTAGAGGGCGTGGGCGATCATCACGGTGAGCAGATTGCCGTTCACGAGGAGTAGCCATCCCAAATAGATGCCGAGCAAGGACGCGACCACGATGTACGTGATCGAAACCGGGTGGAGCAGGCCGAAGAAGATGCTGGCGAGGATGAGCCCCCATGCCGGGCTCCCGAGCCAACCTTCGATGGAAACCTGCACGACCCCTCGGAAGAGCATCTCTTCACCGACGCCCGCCGCGAGGGCGATCATGATCAGTTCGTACCAATCGCTCCCCGCCAGGAGGGGGACGACTTCCTCGTCGCAGAGCTTTCGAATCCGGCGGAATGGGCCGATCGGCCATTTCAACAAGGCGATGACGAACGCGATCATCGGCAGCGATGCGAGGACCCCAAGGCCGAAGTCGGCGGGGCGCCAGTTGAAATGTTCGAGCGGGGGATGTCCGAGAATCCAACCCAGCAGCAAGGCGAACGGGGCGAGACCGGCTTCGAAGAAGACGATCAACACGATGATGACATCTCGACCAGGTTGACTCTCTTCCTCTTCGGTGCTGAAGTCTTCCCGATCGTCTTGCATCACCAAATTCCGAGACCTCGCGAACCGCGGACCCGCGATCAACCTTGATCGAAACCGAAACCTCGGCGGACGTCGCCTGATTGATCCACTCGCCTGGAGGTAAACCTTGATGCAGGATGGGCTTCCCTCAAAGTGACCTCAGCTAACGTACCAATTGACCGGCGCCTTGTCGATGCCATGGGGGGAGGGTGAAAATCGTTTTGTCCTCGGCGATCATCGCGAGGGGGATTGGCACGTTGGATTTTGGAAACAAGGATCAGTCAAATCACCAGGTCCAGATCAAAGTGGAGTCCGACGGTTCCGCCCGGGCACTTGTCGCACCCCGTCCAAAACGAGCGTCGAATCAAGCGCTGAGATCCGCGCGAATCGGGGGATTCGCGCGGATCTCAGAGGCTCTTCCGGGCACCGACCTGGCATACGATCGGGATATCGGAAGAGGAACGATACGGATCGGCGTGGCACCTCGGGGCTTACCGATTCAGCGCCGTGGAGGCTTCGGCTTCGCCGAGGCTGACGCGTCGCGGGTGGATGCCGTTTCGCCTCACGACATAGATCAGGGCACTCTGGGTTTGCGCCACTTCGGGCTGACGGAGCACATAGAGGATGTTGTC
>CALKTZ010001219.1 GCA_937997355.1 uncultured Planctomycetales bacterium
CGACCTGGAGCCGGAAGTCCTGGAAGGGAAAATCCTCGTCGTCATAGGGGATGAACCGCTGCATGTGGCGCAGGTTGAACCGCCCTCGGCCTTCCTGGAACAGAGGCTCGGCCGATCGCTGATAGCCTGCCGTCCCCGCCCCCGGCGGACCGTTGGTGATGACCGACGGCCCGGAGCCGAGGTTGTCGATCCCCTGGTCTTTCAGGCCCCAGATATCGAGGTAGCCGAAGTAATCCTTCGTGAAGTGCTCGCCCGGGTTCCGGGTCCGGTGATACGGATCGGTCAGGTCTCGGATGAAATCCTTGCCGAACCAGCCTAACTCCGTACCGAACGCGGGGAATTCCTTGGTCCGGACACTCAGGTAGTCGACATCGACATTCCAGATGTCGATCCACTTGGGACGCTTCGCGCCAATGAGCCGGAAGCCGTTGAAATCGGCGAGCACCTGCTGGCCGAAGTATTGCTCCGGAAGGCGAGCTGCCGCAAGGGAGGCTCAATGTCCTCGATGTCGCCGGAAATCCGGGGCCAGTAGAACACCGGCAGCCAGCCCATCCAGAAGGTGTTCTGGCGGGCGTCGAAATTCCAGGTGAGGTCGGGGACTCCCGCCGGATCGTTCGGATCGTCGATCTCCTTGCCGGTCTTGGGGTCGACGAAGCCTGTCACCCGTCGCGTAACATCGATCGACTTGTTGGTAATCAGATAGGCGGGGTTCGGGAATCGGCTCCCCGTCATGGTCGACTGCTCGGCGCGGATCTCGGGCTGGCCGAAGGCCGTCCGGCCGTCGGCCAGCGGGACCATCGGCCGGAACTGGTCGATCTGCTTGGCCTTCACCTTGAACGGGATGATGAAGCCGGGGGCGAACAGGTCGATCTCGGCATCCATGTTCACGGAGCGGTCGGTCACGAAGTCGTAGTAGATCCGAGACGCCTGGATCGTCTGCTGGTCCCCCTGGCCGGCGAACTTCTGGGCGTCGCGCCGGACCACGACATGGCCTTCGAGATAGACCTCGAAGGGTTGCGTGGCGTCTTCGGAGATCCGGCCGCCGGTATCGAGCGCCCGTCGGTTGGCCCGCTTGTCATCCTTGTCGGGGAGATGCCGCCAGATGACGGCATTGTCGGCTTCGAGGTCCACGATGCCGTGCTGCGGCGTCGTGGTCACAATATTGATCCCCCCCCGGACGATGATCACCTGGACGCCTTCGTCGGTCGGATCGAGGGCGACGATCGACCCGGGCATCCGGGGTTTGATCTGGGTGATT
Source organism: uncultured Planctomycetales bacterium (assembly GCA_937997355.1). Lineage (GTDB taxonomy): Bacteria > Planctomycetota > Planctomycetia > Isosphaerales > Isosphaeraceae > CALKTZ01. The sequence goes on from CALKTZ010001219.1 coordinate 1,259, forward strand.
CGCTGTGTTCCGGGAAGCATCGGCGCCCTCGAAGGGCGGGAGCCTTCTCCGGGGAGTGGTGGAAGCTCGGTTTCGGAGTCTTCCCCCCCCGAATCCATCTCCGCCTCCGGTTCGAGCATTCGCCGGTCATCTTCTTCCGGCAAGGGGCTCAGTGCGGGAGGGAGATCTTCCACATTGTTGAGGTTCGGAACCTCGGGAGCCCCCTCGATCGGCGGCAAATCGGCCCCGAGCTGGGTTCTGGGCTCACTTCGAGTTCCAAACGGGGCCTGCGTCAACTGCACTCCGTCATCCTGCCCGCGTGGTTCGGAACGGGTCGGATTTCCCCCGCCGGAGGTTGTTTTCTGGGCCTCTCCGGTCCCGGGCCGGGTGAGCTGGGTCGGCACGACGTCGACTTCATTGATCGCCGGCCGGCTGGGAGCCGCCGCCGTTTTCACGGGTCGCGCATTCGACGAGCCGGCCGTCGAAACCGGCATGGGGGGAGCCTGGGGTTGCTCGCCGGAAGTTTGCGTTGGTTTTGCGGCCGCAACGGCGGCAGGTCCGGGCGAGGAAGAGGGATTGCCCCCCTCGGCGGGCTCTCGACCACGTGTTGGAGGCCGGAAGAAGCCGGATCGGGCCAGGATCGGCGCATTCCCGGGTGGCCCGTTGAGCTTCTGCATGCGACTCGGATCGTAAGGGGCGAGCTTGACCTGCTTGGAGGTTCGGAACGTGGCCAGGACCCTGGCCCGTGAAGTGCCGTGTTGCCTTATCTTCTCCCGGACGTCCCCTTCCGCATACACCTCGGCCTGATACACGCGGATTTGCTCTTCGGGGAGCTCGACGTCCTCGATCCGGAGCACCGCCCCCTGGGCGCGCAACTCGCGATCCCCTTGAACCAGGGCCACGTCTCCGGTGAGGAGGAGCCATTGCGCGGCGCCATCCGACCACACCTGGACCGATCGCGAGGCGATCTCGATCGGGTCGGAATGGGGATTCGAGCCTGGGGACCGATCCGCGTGGGCATTTTGGCCCATCGCGGACGACCAGGCCGTCAGCACCGCGAAAATGATCCCCGGCCAGGTGCCCTTGGGCACATGGAAGGTGGGTTGGTCGTGCCTACGCACGTTTCCTCCCAAAGTACGGCAGAGCGTTCCCGGGCGGATAGCCTTCCCTGGCTGCCCCCCAAGCAATCCACCGCTCGATTTCTCAATTCCGCGAGTTCCGACGCGCCAAGCCCGCCGGACAACCCGCCCAATCGACAAGAAATGTGAGAGATCACACAAGACATGAGACGTGACGATCGGGCGGGAGAATAGCCGGATCGCCGGGATGCGTCAAGGTCCACCGTTCAATCGATTGGGAAACGGTAAGTTCGGCCGAAATCCGTTCGGCAAGCCATGTTCACTTTCAGTCTTTCGGAGGAGATGGCCGCGGTCTTTGGGTCCCGCTTTTCGGGGATTTCTCGCGCGGATGAGCGAGGTCTTCATGATCGATCATGGATTGGCTGCTACCGTTTCCGAAGCCGGGAATGCAAGGATTCCGGCTCGACCGGAAACCCATTCCGTGAAATTGGAATGATGTGACCGGTCGAGCCGGAATGTCGGTCCCGTCATCCGGGATCGCGTGCTCAAGCAGATTGACGGCGAGCCTTACTTGCGTCGCACGCGCGCCAGCCCCAGGGTGCCGACCAGGCCGAGCCCCATCATGACGACGCTGGCAGGCTCGGGGATGGCGGTGGTGACCAGCGTGAAGGTCGCGCCGATGGCCGTATTCGGTCCGCCGACCTGGTTCAGCGAGATATCCAGCTTGGCGTTGGAGATGCCGTCCATCCCGGGGCCGAACAGCGTCCCACCCTGGAAGGTGCCGACCAGCTCGATGTTTCGGAAATTCACCCCCGAAGTATCGAAGTTGAGCCCCGTCGCCGTGAAGGTGCCGAAGGTGGCATTGCCGAAGGTGAACGTTGAAGGGACCGTGAAGGTCCCCGAGCCGGCGGCCGTGCCGAGCAGGATCGACATGAAGTCCCCGGTTTCGTGGAGAAGTTGATCGTGGTCGCGGTGGTGATCGAGCTGGTATCCAGGCTCGTCAATGCCACGCTGAACGCCTGGGTGCCGACGACCGAGCCGGCCTGGGCGGCGGAACCAACGATGACCGCGACGAGGCCCGCCGCCATCATGCGAATCACCTTGCCAAACCCATATTTCGTCAATTCCATCAATATAATCTCCGCAATAAATGTACTGGTACTGCTTGGAGAGAAAGACGCGTTGCCCCCGATTCCCGACTCCAAGTCATGTCGCCATGGAATCCGCCATGACCGCAAGCTTCACGGCCAACGTAGAATGGACTGAACCTGCAGGAAGGTCAATTAATGTGTGTTTTAACGTGCATACGATGCTTTAACACCTCGCGGATGTTGACGCAATCAATCACTCGTGTTGGATTTAATCAGCGTGCGGGCATTGAGAAGCATTGATCGCGTAAGAGACGGCGGTCGAAGGTTTTGAAGGGCGGACATCGGCGGAAATCGGTGTCCGAGGATCGGGTCGGCCCGAGGCTCGAGGGGCCTCCTCGTTCCCGCGAATCGCCGATTCCTCCTCTTGTTTTCTCGGGCCTCAACGGGCAAGATAAGGCGTCTGTTATGCGGCCCTAGCTCAACGGCAGAGCAGGGGACTCATCAGTTAAAGGTGGCACCGGGGGGTAACCTTCGGATGCGAACCGGGTGAATTGCGGGAAACCTAAACGCGTCGCGATCTCGGAGAGTGGGGCGTCTCACCGCTTGAGAACCGAATGGTTTGACGCGGAGAGGGGCCGTTCGACACGAGGGCGATGGGCAAGGCAATCCGCAGCCAAGTCTGGCTGGGCATGGGTGGCCAGAAAGGTTCAGAGACTAGCGGGGTGAGTCCCAACGATAATCCCCGCCGACGAGCGCCCGGCCTCCGGTTCATTCCTCGCCTGTTTGAAGCTCGGGATGATCGGGAGGATGAGATAGTCCAAGCCTCGCGGAAACGCGAGGGCGCTTGAATCCCTTGGTTGCAGGTTCGAATCCTGCGGGCCGCATTTTCCGGGTCGTTTGCATTAGACGAAGATTGGGGAGTGGCCGTTGTCCCGCTTCGAGCCGATTCTGCTGGCGGGCGAGGCGGAAAGTCCGACGGACGACCGGGGCTATGAAGTCGATCTTCCCCCGGAGACG
>CALKTZ010001220.1 GCA_937997355.1 uncultured Planctomycetales bacterium
GGAGAACAGGCCGGCCTCAAGTTCACGGTTTTCCCCGCCAATCTCCAGTCCTCGAGAACGCAACGGGTGACCCTGGTTGCTCCCGAACCGGTCACGTTCTGGCGCGGGATCGATATGCTGAGCGCGACGACCCAACTGCGGCCGAATCCGGGATCGGTCTCGGCAACCAATGGCTCCGAGCCGACATTCGCATTTGTCCTCGGCAATGCGCTGCCGGTTCTTCCCACCTGGGATCACGGGCCGTTCCGCGTCGCCTTGACCCGACTTCATTCCGAACGCGATGTCACATTTGGAGTTGCCACACCGGGGCTGCCGAGGCCCGTCAATGGACAACCGGGAAATATCGGTCCGTCCGGCAACTTAACGACCGGTTTACCCAAGCCGACGCCGTCTTTGAACGTTCAGTTCAATTTTCAACTTCAAGTGATTGCCGAACCTCGATTGGCCATGACGCAAAGCGGCAATGTTCAAATGATCGAGGCGGTCGATGATCGCGGAAACTCGCTCACCAATTCATCGGGGGTCGATCTCCTTCAAGGAGGGCCGATTCCCAGCCGATTTTCGAGACATTTCGGCGGCATGACCGGGCAAAATCTGCAAGTCGTCGTCTCCCTCAGGCGTCCGGAATCTCCCGGAAATACCATCAAGGTCCTCAAGGGCGTCATCCCGCTCCTGGTCGCTTCGAGACGTCCCGCGCCTCTGGCCATCCCCCTCGCGAATGCTTCCGGAAAGACCTTTGGAAATGAAGAAACCTCGGTGATCGTGCACGGAATTCAAAAAAATGGGGCGCAAAATCAGACCGCGGTTGAATTGACGATACGATCCCTGGGAGGAGCGGCACCGGTTTATCAAGCAGAGCCCGACGCTCCTCAAGACTCCATGATGACACGCCCCGATACGCCCCAGCACCATATCGAAGTGCTCGACGATCACGGCCGGAATCTTCCCTGGTTCCAGACGACGAATGACCCGGAATCCTCCCGGATCACGATCACTCTCAACCAATTCGGCGGAGTGG
>CALKTZ010001221.1 GCA_937997355.1 uncultured Planctomycetales bacterium
GGTTGTTGAGCGGTCCCCCGCCGGCGAGGTTGGCGTCGAACGGGCCGTAAGTCCCCGTGACGACCCAGGTGCATTTCCCCCCCGCGACGTTATCCGAGCTCGTCCGCTCGGCACTCAGCTCCTCCAGGTAGGCGCTGTCGTCCGACTCGTTGCGGTACTGGTACTTGTCGCCGATCCGGACGCCGACGGCGTCGAGGACGATCCTCGGGCCGTCGCCCAGGTCGTTGGAGATGACCTGCCACTGGACGGCGTAGGTTCGCGGGGACGTGGCCGAGCGGGAGCCCGAGAGCCCGCCCCCCTTGAGGTATGCTGTGCTGATGATTGCCATGGGTTGTCACGCGCCGACGAGTGATTTGACGGTGTCCTCGGGCCTGCGATTGGCGATTTGCTGGAGGTAGCCGACCGTCTTGGTGAGGAGTTCGTTGGCCTTGCCGGTGTTGCCGGCCATCTGCTTGAGGGGATCGTTGTTGAGGCCGACGCCGGTCCGGAATTTCGCCGCCGCCTGGACGGCTTCCTTGGAGCCCAGCTGGGCCGCCCCGGAGAGTTTCATCTCGATGGGCTTGGTGATGTCGGCCCCGGGCTTCGGGGCCGCGGCGACGGCCGCTTTCGCGCGAGTGTCCGCGGCCTCCTTGATGCCGCTCACCCAGTCGGTCACCAGCTCCTTGGTCGAGGGGCCGGTGAGGTACTGCTCGACCGCCCCGAATTGCTGCTTGGCCGATTCCTCGAAGGCGGAAACGTAGGTGTCGAAGTCGAAGGACTCGGCCAGGCCCGACTTGAGCCCGGTCAATTTCTCGACCACGTAATCGATCCCGCCCGCGAGCTTGCCGATCCCCTGGATGATCTTGCCGATGCCGAGGAGCAAGTAGCCTTCGAGGTGATGGAAGCCGGCCCCCAGGGCGTCGAAGACGTCGAGGACGACGCGGCCCGCGGACCCGATCCCGCCCAGGGCGTGGGAGACGACTCCGCCCGATTGCTGGCTCATCTTGGCGAATGCCACGAACTGATTCGCGGCCTCGGTGATGAACGGGGCGAGCTCGACCGCGAGCGTCTTGCCGAGCGTCCCGACCGCCGCCCACAGGCGGTCGATCGACTGGGTCGCCTCGCTCGCCTTGGCCGCGTCGAGGCCGTTGAGGGTGGCCCCCAGGGCGTCGGCCTCGGCTTCGAGCGCGGCGATCCCCTCGGACCCTCGATTGACCAGGGTGACGATCTTGTCGGAGCCGAAGAGGGCCATCGCCGTCGACGCCCGCTCCGCCGGATTCTCGATCCCCTGGAGTGCCCCGGCCATTCGCTTGAAAGCTTCGACCGGCCCGGCCTTCACCAGGTCGTTGGCGTTGAGCCGGAATTTGCGGAGGGCGTCCGCGGCCGGGCCCGTCCCCGTCTTCGCGACCTCGATCAGCGAGGAATTGACCTTGCCGAGGGCCCCTTCGAGGGTCGAGGAGTCGACGCCGGCCGCGTTTGCGGCGTACTGGAGCCGGGAGAGGCTCTCCGTCGTGACGCCCAGCCGCTCGGAGAGGAGCCGCGTCGTGTTGATCGCGTCGAGCGAGGAGGAGACGAGTGCCGAGATGCCATAGGCTCCCGCCGCCGCCGTCAGGACGCCGGCCAGGCCCGTCACGCTCGAAGCGACCGAGGCCGTGGATTGCTTGAACTTCCCGAGGGCCCCGACCGCGGACGCCGCCCCTTTCTTGATGCCATTGATGTTGAATTCGCTGGCGATCTTGATGACGCCGATCGTGGCCATGGGAGGGCCTCACGAGTTGAGTCGCGCGTTGAACGCCGCCGCGAACGCGGAGAGGAGATCGCGCTGGATTTCGGGGTTCGAAGCGGGGTCCGAATCGGTGAGGTCGGGGCGGGGGTCGAAGTCCCTGGGATGGTATTGCTTCGTCCCCATCACCGAGGCGATGACCGAGCAGAGCAGCGCGGTATGCCCATAGGGATCATGCGGCGGTTCGAGGCTCCAGTAGGCGATCCACTCGGAGAGCTCGTGCGAATCGACGGAATCCTCGATCACTCGGACGGGGAGTCCAAGACATCCGGCGAGGCGGAAGAGGTATCGTCGGAGAGGATTGCTTGCGAGTTTTTTTTCAACTCCTCAACATCCTCGGCGGTGATTCCGTTGAGCTTGGTGGCGACCGAGAAGACGCGATTGACGGCCTTGGCGGAGAGCGAGGAGAGGAGCGGGATGTCGCCGTCCCGGAAGAGGAGATTCCCGTCCTCGTCGCAGACGGTGAGGACGGCCAGGCGGGCGCGGATATCGCCGGTCCCGACCTTCTCGACCGTGGCTTCGAACTGGTCGCGTTGCCCGGCCGTCATGGTCCTCACGTGGACCTCACCGCCCCACTCGGGGATGGTGACCTTGACCTTGCGGAGGCTGGTTTGCGAGAGGATCGCATCGCGCGAGAGCATGAGGGGGAACCTGATTTTGGAGGTGAAATTCGGGCGTTGGAAGTGATTTCGCGAGAGGCGGGATCGGCTTAGGTCTGGACGATCGCCCCGGAGATATCGAGGGTGATGTCGGCCCCGAGGTAGCCGTCCACCTCCATGCCGTTGGCCGAGAACTTGGTGAGGATCGCGGTGAACGTGAACGTGGCCGGCGTCCCGGTTGGGACCACGAGGGCCCAGACGACCGAGGCGGGCGATTGGGCGAGTCCGAACAGGAACGTGTGGACGGAGTCGGTCGGGTCGTAGAAGATCGTCAGGTTCATCTGCCCGGAGTCCGAGATGGTGGGCAGTTTCTGGACGTGGGTATCGTCGAGCGTCGTCACATCCTTGACCCCGACCGACTGGTCGGGCCCGCCGATCGAGACTCGCTGGGCGACGGTGGTGAGGACCGAGCTGATCGTCACCTTGAGGAGGGTGCCCAGCCCTTTGACTTTCGTTGCCATTGGAAATGATCCTTAGGACGGGATCGGCACGCGATGGCCGATGGAATAGGTCGAGCGGAGTTGATAAATCCAGCGGTCGTCGCCGGCCCAGATGGGATCGGAGTCCTCGTCGCCGTCGCCCTGGTTGAGGCAGTAGTCGATCGGGATGCCGCTCCATGTGACGCCTGTCGAGCCGTCGATCGCGGCGAAGATCAGGTCCCCGATCTCCTCGGCGTCGGCCTCCTCCTCGGCATAGGCGGTGATCTCGACGTCGGCGACGGACGTGCCGTCCGGGCCGTCGAGGGTGTGGCCGTAGCTGCGTGACGAGATGCTGACGGCGACGGCCGGATAGACGGCGCGTTGGGAGGGCTGGCCGAAGTAAACGCGGGAGCCGATGAGCTCGACCAGGTCGGAATCGGCGAGGAGCCTGGCCCGGACTGCCTTGCGGAAGCTCGTGGCCCCCGTGTTGACGGTCGCGGTGGAGATGACCCCCGATCCGTTGATCGGATCTCCGGGGCAGGTCGAGCCGCTGGAGACGCCCGCCTCGGGACAGACGCCCGATCCATTGATCGCGGACGTCGAGTAGCTCGCCCCGAGGGAGAGGGAGGCGGTCGGGAGGATGCCGGAGCCGTTGATCGCGGACGTCGAGTAGCTCGCCCCGAGGGAGAGCGTTACCGAGGAGATGCCTCCCGAGGAGGAGAGGGCCGACGCGGTGATCGTGACCGGTACGGCCGGGTTTTCCGAGGCGATCGCCGCCAGGGGGACGCCCCGGCGGAAGTAATCGAGCGAGAATCCCCGGGTATCGCGGGCGTTGCGGAATGGGGATGCCCGGCGGAAATAGTCGAAGCCGTTGGGGCTGGGCATGGCCACCTCAAGTCACGGAGACGGTGTCGAAGTAGCACTTGCCATTGGCGGCGGAGGGTCTGGCGACGAGGATGAGCCGGACGACTCCCTTGGCCGTGGGGGTGATCGCCGTGAATGTGAGCGTGAGCCAGCTGCCCGTCGTCGCCGAGGCGGTGACCGTCTGGGGGGAGACGCCGATTTCGGCCTCGCCGGGAAGGATCGCCTGGGGGGGCGTCGCTGTCCCGTGATTGGTGTCGTAGCGGCACTTGACCGCGATCGTCGTCGAGGTCGCATCGACCGGGATGAGGAACTCATGCGAGCCGGGCCCGTCGATCCGGATCGACGAGCCGGAGTCGGTCACCGCAGTCTCCTGGACGGCCGTGTCGTGGCGTTCGAGGTAGCCGATCGCCGGGCTGAGCGAGCCGCCCCCCTCGGGACGATTCCGCCCCTGGAAGTCAAAGGTGGGGGTTCCCGACGCGGTCCCCCGGCCCAGCTGGGGGGAGCCGACCGTGGGCGTCCACGGGAGCCGGAATGGCTGGCCCCAGAGCGACGATTGCCCCACATCGATGAGCAGGCATTGCGAGCCGTCCGCCGTGCTGTTCGAACCCGGCGAGACATTCGAGCGGCCGGTGATCCAGTTGTAATCCTCGACCAACTGCCCCGAAGTATTGGCCGTCAGGTTTCGGCCGCAAATGCAGTTGGTCACCGTGACGGGGAGGCTCGTCGAGATCCCCGAATCGGCAACGGTGATCGCCGCGTTGTAGGCCGCGGTGAGCGTGCAATTCGCGATCGAGACGCCGCCGCCGAGGTTGCTCCCGGTCCCCGTCGAGCCGATGTTGATCGTGTTGAGCCCGCCGTGGAACATGCAATTCTGGACGACGACGCCCGAATTGTAATCCCCCCCGGCGCTCATCTTCGTGAGGGTGATATTCAGGAGGTTGAGCACGAACGCGAAGAAGACGCATCTGTCGAACGTGACATTCAGGGCCGTCTGGCCGGTCGTGTTTTGGAGCGATACCAGGTAATAGCCGTTGCTCATCGCCATCCCGTGCGCGATAACGCACGAGGTGAATGCAAGATCATGCGCGCCGTTGTAGATATAAATCGATCCGGTCCCGCCGCTCCCCGGCTGTCCCCCGACCATGAACAGATTGGCGAAGTTCAGGTAGCTCCGGCCATTGAGGACGAGCACGGACTGGCCCGGGGCGGCGGTGGTGTCACCGCTCGTGTAGGACGTGACACGCACCTCGCCGGGGCTGAGGAGATTCCCCGACCCATCCTTGAATCCCTGGGCGTTGCCCGGGTCTCCCAGGATCGCGATGGGGCTCCCGCTCGACCCGCTGACGCTCACGCTGACGCTCTCGCGATAGACGCCCGGGGCGATGTAGACGGTATCGCCGGCGGTCGGCAGTCCGCCCGATCCGACCGCCTTGCCGATCGAGGCATAAGGCTTGTTGGTCGCGTGATTGGGGTCCGGTCCGAGTCCGTTATTCGAGTCGGATCCGGAGGGGGAGACGTAGTAATTGGTCGGCACGTCAGGAGACTCCGGCCTTTAGGTTGAGGAGAGTCGGGGCGACTGGCCGTAGCAGCTCGACGAGCTGATCGGCGCTCAAGAGCGCGAGGTCCCTCGGGAGGACGACACAGGCCACATCGCCGGTGAGATCGAGGGCAACCTCGCCGCTGGCCTGGTCGCAGAGCTGGGCGCGGATCTTGATCTCGGGGAGCTCGACCGTGGAGGTCGATCCCGTCGCGGCCACCGCGAATTGCTGGAGGTCGTATTGCATCGGTCGGGAACTCGGTGGGGGTTACTTCCGGAGCTTGCCCTTGCTCTTGGCGGATTCGAGGATCCCCTTGAGGATCGACTCGCGGGTGAGACGCATGGCCTGGTCGCCCTTGGCCGCGTACGTGGCTTCCATGAATTGCTGGCCTTCCTGCTTCTTGGTCCCCATGTCCACCATCGCCCCGTAATAGGTGGGGCCCTTGAAGTCCCCCTTGCCGATGAGCAGGTTGACCGCGATCACCTTGCGGGATCGCTTGCGGGCCCGGACCTTCACGGCCTTCTTGAGGTGCTTCGTCTTGCCGACCGGGACCCGCTTGAGGAGGTCTTTCTGGAGGACCTTGACCCCCTCGCGGAGGGACTTCCTCACGACCTGTTTCGCGATCTTCGGGGGGAGTTTCTGGAAGGCTTTCTTGACGTCATCGATGCCGAGGATCTTGAATGCGGGCCGGGCCATGGATCAGCTCGTGAGGATGCGTGCCTGGAGGCGGCAAGCGGCCGTGCAGGAGAGGTAGAACGCGGTCACGTTGGCGGCGCTGAAGGGGTTGGCGAAATAGCCCGAGGAGACATTCCAGACGAACGGGATCCCGGCGATCAGATTGATCGTCGTCGGCGGGGAGCCGGTCGAGTTGGTCTTGATCGTGCAGTTCTGGGTCGCCAGCAACACGACCGATTGCAGGCTCGCGTAAGTAAATGTCATCGCCTGCAACTGATTGGTCGTCGAGGCGGCGAGGTTGACGTCGAAGGTGAGCTCGGTGTTGCCCGTCTCGCTGTCCGACCCCGAGAGCGACGTGACCCCCGAGGTGGAGGTGATCGAGAAGTTTTGCTTGTGGGTGTAGGGCATCAGGTCACTTCCCGGCAGGACAACACCAGCTGGCGATCGCGCTCCTCGGTGTTGTTGACGTTGAGGATGTTCAAGGTCCGCCCCTTGAACAGGAGCTTGTGCTTCTCGGTGATGGGGATCGAGCCGAGGTAACGCATGGTGACCTGGTGGGTCGCGGTGTGCTTCACGGAGTCGGCGGCGAGCTGTTCGCCGCCCCCTTGGGGGGTCACCTCGGCCCAGAACGTGCCGACCGTGGTCGGGGACTCGATCGGCTGCCCGACGTCGTCGAGGACCTCCGCCTCCGAGGGGGCCAGGAGGGTCACACGCTGGCGAAATCGTCCGATTCGGTTGTTACGCATAGATTCCCGGGTCGGTCGCTGCGAGGAGCATCTGGACCGTCTGGGGGACGGCGATCATCGAGCCGTCCGCGATGTGCTCGCGTTGCTCGTAGAGGCCGGCGACGATCATGCAGATGGCGATTTTCACGTTGTCGGGGACGCTGGCGGCGGTGGGGCCGAAGCCGGCCGTGAATGCGATCTCGACGCAATCGATCGTCGGCCGGGCGATCGGCCATACCTTCGAATACGCGGGCTGGATCCGCCCGTTGGTCCCGAGGCTGACGTTGTAGGTCGAGGGGGGGACGGTCTGGAGGACCCCCGCGAAGTCGTAGTATTTGACCGACTCGACGGATCGCGTGGGGGGGAGTGGGATGTTGATCACCCCCGTCGAATTGGGGACCATGCCCGGCATGAACCCGAGCCCGCTCGGCATCGAGCCCATCGACGGCCAGACCTCGCGGATCGCCCGGGTGTAGTACCCGCCCGCCGAGGGGAAGGAATCCTCGTACAGGGTCCACCGCTGGGCGATGAGTGCCGACTTGATCAGGGTTTCGCACGACATCCGGGCCCCCCGGATGAACCCCGCGATGAGGGCATCGTTCATGGGCCCGGCCGGATCGTCGTCGGCCAGCTCGACCCGCGCATGGGCCTTGGCCTCGGCGAGCGAAACCGGCTCGATCGTGAAAGTGATCTCGACGGTGCCCGACGCCGTCGCCGGCTGGTTGAGCGTGACCTGGTTGGACGAGTCGATCGACTTGACGTAGCAAAAGCTCGGGAGTCCCGTCCCGGATGCTCCCAAGGCCCCGAAAATCGTCGAGGTCGAGGGGGCGAGGCCGGTGACCACCGCGGAGCCGGACGTCGTCGTGCCGGTGAGGGTGACGCGCGTGAGGGCCGTGTAGCCGTCGATCGTGTCGAGCGGGACTAACCGCATCGTCGTTGCGCCTTGAGTTTCAGCGGGGAGAGGGATTGCTCGCGGACCACGCGCATGACCGGCTCGACGAAACCCTGCTCGATGAGGGGCCGGGCCCGGTCATCGTCGAGTTCGAACGGACCCTCGTCGTGGGTGTGCCAGTGCGAGCCGATCAAGATCCCCTTGCAGGACTTCTTGACTTGCAAAAACATCGATATTCCCAGATGAATTGAAGAGATGAAGGACGCCCGGCTGCCTGGCGGTCGACTCGTGGGAGATGGCAGCACTCCGTCTGTCGTCGCCACGGGCGTTCAAGGCTCTTCCAGGATCGATCAACCCTGGTTGGTGATGACGTCGACCATCACCGAGAACGCCTCGTTATGCCGGACCTGGATATCCATGTCCTGCAAGGCCACGATGCGCACGGTCCCGGTGTTGGATCCGGTGTAGGGATCGACCAGGATGTCGACGCCCGACCAATAGGCCATGATCAGCTGGTTCCAGATCCCGAAGATGATCGGCGAGAGGTTCGTCCCCGAGCCCTTGGTGAGGTTGTTGGGGAGCTGCTGAGTCGAATAGGTCGGGTATCCGAAAACCTTGTCATCTTCCAACAGGAAGATCGGGAAGGTGGACCCGATCTTCGCCGTGGTCGCGAGGGTCCCCCGGACGTCGGCGTTGAACAGGTAGCTCCCGGGTCCGAGGTCCGCCGCGTTGCCGCGATTGACGATCGTCGTCATCGCGACCAAATTCGCGAAGGTCGGGGCCAGCCCGTTGGGTCCGCCCGAGACCGTCCGGCTCGCGGTGATGCCGGTGTTTTGCATGATGCCGAGCGGGGTGACGGAGGTCCCGGGCCCGTTGAGCGCCGCGAGGTCGGTACCGCGGGCGAGGATCGACGTGAGGTCCTGTTTGACGAATTCCTCGCCGCTCTGGAGGAGGGAGAGCTCGAAGAACCGCCGGCTGATGTCCGTGAACGCCCCGATCGTGCGAGGGGTGAACACGACCTGGTCGAGGACCTGGTTGCTGCCGGTGGGGGCCCCGGACTCCGCGACCCAGTAGGCGCTGGCCGCGGCCGACTGGCGGGGGATCGCGAAGCGGCCTTGCAGGTCGGTCACCTGGACGGCCCCGGCCTCGATCACCCGGGTCTTGTTGCGGAGGAGCTCGATCCAGTCCCCGGAGAGGACCGTCGGGACCGATCCCGCGCCGGTGCCCGAGTCGAGGGCGCGTCGCTCGCGGTCGGTGAGAGGACCTCCCGTGCGATGGGGCATCATGAAGCCCTGGGCGAGCTTGCCGGATCGGAGCTCGAGCTCGCGGGAGACTTCGAGCTCGATGCCGTCGAGGGGCTCGGCCCCCTTCGAGGCCATCTGCCGGATCGCCTTCATGAGCGAGTAGCGATGCCGCCTGCCGACGTTCCTCCGGTCCTCGTGGGGGAGAGGGCCATGGCCGGGCCGCTGGCCCCAGACGGCCTTGCTCCGCTCGGATCGCCCGGATTGCTCGGAGCGTCGTTCGGACCGGCCGCGGCGACGGCCGCGTTCGCCGTCCTCGTCGTCGTCGCGGTCCTCGTCTTCATCCCGCTCCTCGTCGTCGTCGTCACGCTCCTCATCCTGGGCGTCGATGCCCAGCTGCCGCTCGATGGCGGAGATCCGCTTGGCGAGGTCCATGAGCTCGCCGTCCTTGGTCTCGTCGCCGGTGAGGTCGCGGTATCGGGCCGCTTCCGCCGGGGTCATGGCCCGGTTTTCCTTCTCGGACTTCTCGACCAGCTCGCGGGACTCTTCGAGCAGCTTGGCCCGGCGCTGGCGGAGCTCGTAGGCTTTTTCTTTCAGAGACATGATTTGCCCTTAAGAGGGGGGGAGGACTTGGAGCTCGGCAAGGCGGAGGCGAGCCCGCGCGTGGAGGTGAGAAAGGGAGATGGATTCCGCCTCGGCTGCCTTGCGGGCCTCTCGGGCGGCTTGGAGGGATCGGACGTCGACCGAGGTCGATTCGTAGGCCGGGAAGGTGACCGGGCCGACATCGAGGAGCTGGTCGATCAGGAGGAGGGTGCGGACGGGGGGATCGGCTTCGAAGTCCCACGAGTCCCCCCCGGATTCCGGGGTCGTGAACTGGAATGAGCATCCCTGCATGTCGCGGCGTCGCACGGACTCGGCCGTGTCGCGGCCGATCGTCGTATCGGGGAGGTCGCATTCGAACCGGAGGCCGGTCTCGTCCTCTTCGAGCCGGAGCGTGCCGGCGCTCTGACGGCCGAGGATGGCCTCGTCGCAGTGATTGCGGAGGCAACGGCAGTCGGCCCGGGAGAGGGCCTCGGTGAAGGCCCCGGGGGCGATCCGCTCGACGAAGCCCCCGAGGTCGCCCGAGAGTTGGTCGTAAGTCGCGGCATAGCCGACGAGGGTCCCGGGGCCGGTCTGCCCCTCGGCCGCGGCCCGGAGCTCGACGGACGTCGCCACGATGCGCCGCTCCGCGGCCGGCTTTGCCCCCCTGGGGCGTTCCGGCGTCGAGGAGCGGCATTCGGTCGATTCGTGAGCAATCGCCCCGGGACGGGGCTCAGGCGGCTTTTGCGAGGGGGGCCGTCTCAGGATCTGATTGATCAGATTGCGAATCCTGATCACTGGAGGGTTCCTTGGATGAGGCGGGAGCGGGAGAGATGAGGGGGGCGTTGCCGACCTGGTCGAGCGGGACGTATTGCCCCTGGACGAGGTACTTGTCCCCGCCCATGCCCTTGGGCAGGGGATTCATCCCCTCGCCGAGGCGGATCTCGTCGGCGTTGATCGCCCCGGCGTTGCGGAGCGTCTGGTACCGGGCCGTGCGGGCGGCGATGTTGCCGCGAAGCAAGGCGCTCATGTCTAGGGCGATGACGTGGGTCCGGCGTTGCTCTCGCGTGAGGAGTTTCAAGTTCATCTGGGCCTCGACCATCGAGACCCAGCCGAGGAGCGTCATCGCGACATAGTCGAGGTTCGCCTCCTCGACACTTGCCAGGTGGCTCTCCGAGTAATCGCCGAGCTTGTGTGGCGGGATCCGGTAGAGGCGGGCGATGTCGAGGACCTGGAACTGTCGGGTCTCCAGGAACTGCCCGTCGTTGGGGGAGAAGTTCGCGGAAACCCAGTCCATCCCCTCTTCGAGGAAACCGATCTGATGGGCGTTCTGAGTCCCCTGATGGACCCGGTTGAAGGATCCTCGGAGGTTCCCCTTCGCGAGCTCGGTGAGAGTCTTCGCAAGCTTGATGAACCCCGAGACGCGGGCCCCATTGCCAAAGAAACTCGCGCCGTATTGCTCGACGGCGATCGTGAGGCCCACGGTCTGCCGGCAGACGGTGATCGGCGAATAGCCCTGGACCCCGTCGAAGCCCATCCCCGCGAAGTGGAGGACGTCCTCGGGCTTGAGCTTGTTGCCGTCCTCGGTCTCGTAATAGAGCCGGTCGGACCCCTCGGCCCGCTTGGGGACCGTCTTCGACGGGTTGAGCGGGACGAGGTCGACGGGCCATCCGTCCTCGCGGACGATCTGGCTGTAGCTGTTGCCCCTGGTCAGGACGTGGGACATCGAGGTCTGCATCCAGCGAAACGAGTCCATGTCCTCGTTGGGCTGGACGTGGATCAAGTCGTGGATCGTCGCCAGCTGGGGGATCTCCTCCTCGACGATCCGACCGCCGTCCGGGAGCCGGCGGTAGAGCTTGCGGGGGAGGGTCGCGATGTCGGTCGAGATCACATTCACCGCGGCGAAGAGGGGGGCGACCGTGATCCCGGTCTCCGGGGTGACGTAGGTCCCCGAGAGGACCGGGGCGGCGGGGACGTATCCGGTCCCCGCCAGGGCGCTCCGGAGCTGCGCGTAGAGCTCCTGCCGCTCGATCTGTTCGCGGCGTCGGGCCGCTTCGCGCTCGCGTCTGGAAAAGCCGAACAAGGGTCACACTCCGCCGAGGTCCATCCGATCGATCCGCCGAGGCGCAGGCCTGCGCCTCACGCGCCGCCGATGGACACGGCCAGCAGGCCGCCCGAGGTGGGCGTGATCGTGAAAATCTTGTGGGTCGAATCGACCGTCGCCCCGGCGGCGTTCTGGAGGCAGATCGCCGAGCCGGCCGGGATCGTGAGGGTGGGGGTCGTCCCGGTGAACTTGGGGAAATTCGCGGGGTTCGAGCCCCCCGGCTTGATGGTGAGGTCGGTGGCCCCGAGGTTGTTGAGGACGATCGCGTTGACCGTCGCGAAGCCCGTGTCCCCGGCCGTCTTGGGGGAGCCGTTGGCGGTGAGGTCGGTGAGGTCGACGTCGACCGCCGTGGTGGAAGTCAGCGTGATCAGGCTGCAACCGTTCTTGGCGTATCCGCCGACCGCCTTCCCCAGCGCGGAGAAGGTCGTCCCGACCGGGACGGGGACCTGGGTGAGGGCGAGGTCGAAGAGGACCCGGTCGAGCGGGACGCCGGGCGATGCCGCGGAGTTGACCGCGTTGAGCGCGGCGTTCGGGTTGAGGGCCTGGACGAAGTTGCCGGTGGTGACCGCGGAGCCGCTGAGGACGCCGTTGGTCCCCCCGGCGACCTGGACGAAATTGCTGCCCGTCATGGATCGGATTCCTTTGATTGTTACAGGAAAATCAAGCCGCGTGTTTCATAGACCGAGGGGCCGGTGTCGTCGGTCCCGTCGAGGGCGATGGCCCCGGCGAGGGCGTTGAGGCAGGCGGAGAGGCCGTCGATCCGCTCGGTGGCGTTTTCCTTGTCGAGGTGACGCAGGCCCGTGCGGAGATTGCGGACGACGGCGTTGGCGACGTTCCAGTTGAGGATCGGGTTGTCGCCGTGATGGATGTGGCCGGCGAGGGTGAGCTCTTCGAACTTGGTGATCGGCTCCGACATCACGACCGGCCCTTGCGAGATCCCCTTGACGGGGAGGCCGTGTCGATTGAAGAGGTTCGAGAGCATCTGCGAGGCGAACGCCCGGTCGGCGTTCAGGACCTTGAGGGGGTAGGTTTCGTTGAGGGCGACGATCTCCTCCTCGATCTGCTGATGGTCGGTCGTCTCCCCCTCGGTGTAGGTCAGATACCCTTGCTTGTGCCAGAGGTCGTAGAGATCGCGATTGCGGGGCTCCTTGCGCCACTTCCCCTCGCGGGGGGCCCAGAAATGCAGGAGGAATCGGTAGTCATTCGAGGCCAGCTTGAACAGGTTGGCATACGCCGACATGTCCCCCGTGACGCCCAGGTCGAGCCCGCCGTAGCAGGATTCCCCCCGGAGCTCGGATGCGAGGACGTGGGGGGGGATGTGGTGGCCGTTGATCCGCCCCGATGCCTGCCATCGCTCGACCTGGAGCCATCGCGTGGCCTGCTCGGTCCACTGGTTCAGATAGAGTTGCCGGAAGCTATTCTCATAGCTGGGGATCTCCCGGGCCGTCTTGCATTCCTGCCGGATGAAGTCGATCGAACAGAAATCACCCAGGGCGGGCATCACCCGATGCCAGACTTCCTCGGAGGTCCAATCTTCTTCGGGCTTCGCTTCCCAGAGGAGCGGGAGGAAGGTCGGATCGTCGATCACGCCGTCCCGGACTTTTCGGGCATACTGCCAGAGCTCGTAGCAGAGGCTGGTACGGTCGTAGCCGGCGGTAGTGATGTAAATCTTGAGCGGGGCTTTCCGCCCGCCGAACGCGGTCGTGAGAGCCTCGTGTAGCTTCCGATCGGGGAGAACATGAACCTCGTCGAAGAGGACCGCCGAGGGATTGAGCCCATGCTTGCCGGGCGCATCGGAAGACAGGGCCTCATAGTGACAATCGAGAGGTTCATAATCGATTTTCTTCCCGCCGTCGTAGACGCGGCAGACCCGGTCGAGGTTGGCGTTCTGGCGGACCATCGAGGCCGCGGCCCGGAAGATCAGGGCGGCTTGCGCCCGGTCCCCGGAGGCGGAGAAGATCCGCCGGTCGAGCCGCTTGAGCGCGATCAGGAGGAAGAGCAACACGGCCGCGATCAGCTCGGTCTTCCCCTGCTTGCGGGGGAGCGCGATGAATACGGTCTGGTACTGGAGTTCCCCCGGGGCCTTCTCGCGGAACATCGGCCGGACGATCTGGTCTTCCTGCCAGGGGCGGAGCTTGAAGGGTTCGCCGGCGAAGTCCCCGGTATGGGTCAGCGCGTTGATGAATTTCACCGCCTGATCGGCGAGAGACGGGGCCGAGGGCGGTGAGGATGGGGGCGGGCTCGTCTTGGATCTGGACTTTGCCATCAGCCTACGACGAGGAATTCCTGGAGGGGGTCGTTACTGACCTGGGCGGGGGATGTGGCGACAGAGGTGAGCTTGGCGGAGGCGGGGGTGAGGCCGAGGTCGTTGAGGATGGCCCGATGCCTCATCGTGAGGGAGTTGATGATCGCGAGGAGGGGGTTCGACTTGACCGACTGTGCGCCGGCGTTGTTCTCGGTGAGGACCGTGAGCCCGGACGTGGCCAGGTCCTCGTAAGCCTGATCGACCAGGTCCTTGATCCGGGCCGCGTTGACCACGACTTCGTAGTCGGTCTTTTCGAGCGTCCCCGCGCGGCGGAGGACCTCGACGAGGCGATCGAACTCGATCGAGGCCCCGGGAGTCAGTGACTCGGGGGCCGGGTAATCCGACCAGATCCCGCCGGCTTCACTCGGCCTGGAATTCGCGGCCGTCTTCGGCTTGGGGCCGCGTTTGACTTTCGGCATCCCATTCACCGCTATTCATATAAGTCCAGGGGACCAAAAATCCCGCATTAAAAAATGTGCGCGCCCCAAGCACGTTCGCCGGGGGAGGCCGTTTTTGCGGCGACCCTCCCCCCAACGCCCGGAAATTCAGGAAAAATCGAGTCCGGAAAATGTTTTTTCTGGGCCAAGGCGGGCCCTAGCGGCGTCCAGATGACCCGGCCAGGGCGATCTCGTTGAAGATCACCAGGAGCATGATCACGACCAGGAGATAAAAGCCCATCACTTGCGCCCGTAGGAATGGATCGAGCTATGGCACGAATTGCAGAGCGATTGAAGGTTGTCGATATCGAGCTTTCGCGAGGGATCGTCCTTCACTTCGATCTTGTGGTGGACGTGAGTCGCGGCCACATAGACGCCTTTGGTGAGGCACTCCTCACACAAGGGATTCCGGCGAAGCTTGGAAAGCCTCACGCCGTTCGGGCCTCTCCAAGCGGATGTGGAATAGAACTTCCGGTCCTCGTGCCTGCGCTTGGGCGAGGACTTAGGGAGGCCAGGAACATTCGAGCTGCGATGGGAGGGAACGGCGTGAGGCATGGTCGATCGAGTGATTCGTTTAGGACGCGAGTCGATTCTTAGCGATGGCAAAATAATCGGGATCTCGTTCGATTCCGATGAATCGACGGCCTCGTTTCAACGCAGCAATTCCCATGGTTCCGGTGCCCATGAACGGATCGACGATCACGCCACCAACGGGAGAGATGTATCGAGTCCACCAGTCTGCGAGGGCCTCGGGCGTACCGGCTCCATGCCCAAAAGCCCCTGCTGACGTAGTGCTATTCGAATTCGATATCGGCAACACATTGAAAGGCGTGACACCGCCACGCTCAGCGGCACGTTTACAAGCCTTCGAATGGTTCACGCTATGCCCGGAAGGATGATATCTCCTCTCACATCGGGCCTTGAGCCTCTCGGCACGATTGGCGTCTGATTCATCCCATAGCACCGAGTTTTGATCTCGATAGCATGAGGCGTTTCCCAACCAGACGCATGCCTTCATTGAGGGGCGGAGCAACGACCCTTGGATCGTGCAGGCCTGCGGAATCGTGGTGTGATTCCACCACCAGACGTCTTGGATCAAATTCCATTCGCGGCATGCCCAAGCTTGAAACTCGAACAACCAGCCACGCATCGAACCGAACTTTCGACTGTTCGGCTGAAGGATAAAAACGGCCGATCCGGATGGCTTGAGGATTCGGCGAGTTTCCGCACAGACACCCATCATCAGATCCCACCAGGCCGATTCGGATAGACGCCCATAGGGGCGTTTCACTTCGGCATAAGGCGGGTCGGTGATGACGGCGTCTACCGACTGGTCGGGGAGCGTCTTCAAGACATCGAGGCAATCACCCCTATGGATTCCGTGGTCCTTCAATCGCGTGTACCTAAGAAATGGGGGAATCTCGTCCGGTTGAACGATCAGGCCGAGGGAGGGGCGAGGACGCCGTCGATCGCGGACACGATCTCATCCGGGACCGGATTGGCCGATTGCTCCGCCAGCTGGGCCTGGAGCTCGACGATCCGGGTGGCGTCGGCATCGTGGGCCGCGGTGAGCGTGGCCACCTGGCCTTGGAGCTCGCTGATTTGGGCATCCTTCCCGGCGTCGGCCTCGATGTGGGCATTGACCCGAGAGACCAGGTTATCGACGGACGCCTTGAGGGTTTCGACCGATTGCATGATGACCGCTACCTTACAGTGGATACAGAGCGACGAGAAAAAACGGAGCATGGTTCACCGGAATAAGCCCGGCCGCATGGTGGGGACCACACGGCCGGGCGACCCTTCGCACAAGGACGAGAACGCACGTGATCAGGGGATGGGGGGCTTGACGCCGGTTCGCCAGTATCGGAGTTCTGCCTTGAGCTCCTCGTTCTCTTTCTTGAGACTCCGCGCCTCGATCACCGAAACCTTGATCTCTTTGCGGCTGTTGATATAAACGGCCGCAAGGCCGATCAGGCTGCTAACGACCGAGAGGTAAAAGGAGCCGGGGATCGCCGAGGCCAGCGAGTAGACCGCGCTGCCGATCGACATGCCGGCCGTTCCGGCGGCGAGGACGTCGCCCGTTGAGGATGGGGCCATGGTGGTATGTCTCGAAGGGGGGGTATTGCTCGGCGTCGAGCAATCGGCATCGTCGCCGTTAGGTTGTTCAGGAAGCTTCGCTTCTCGGCCTGTAGACCCTTAAGTACAAGTCGATCGACATGCAGTAGGCGATTCCGAGGAGATAGCCGATGACGATATAGAGAACTTCGCCTCCCGTCTTCGCCCTTGAGATGAAGTAGAGGCAACAAGCCAAAATCCCCCAGGGCAAGATTGCCAGGAAGCGGCGAGCCACATAGAACAGTGCTTTAAGCATGCACATGATGAGAAAGGCAATGATTCGCATCAGGAACATCATCGTCCCCCGAAGTCACAGGCCGGGCCCCGGACGTGAAACTTTCGGCATCCCGCGAGACTCTCCGAAGAGGTCCCCGAGGCCCGGCCATCGCATTTAGTATTTCACCCGTTGGAATCTATGAAAGGATCCGAGGGGGAAGGCGTCATCCCGCCGCGAGACGATGCCGCAAGTGCTGGACGTCGCGGAGGATGAAAAATTCCGGGGCGGGTCAGCTCAGCTTGAAAAAGAGGCCCAGTCGGTGGTATCTCCGGGCCGTATTCCGGGCGACACGGAACCGCCTCGCGATGCCCCGGATCGTCTGGCCCCGCTCGAATTCGGCGAGGATTTCGTTGGCCCGATCCTTCGAGATTCTCGATCGCCAGAACGGGCTATCCCGCGTCTCGGAGGCCCGCCGGCCGCATGCTTTGCACGCGATAATCACCGAGTCGTGATTGAGGCCCGAGGTCGAATGCACGCGAAGGTTCCCGGCGTCCGTAACGCCCACGAGCGGACACTCCGGATTCTTGCACGCATAAAATGTCAGAAATGTGTGGTCAGTCATCGCGATCCTCCCATACATCTCAAATATAGGAGGTATCCAATGGCAAGAGTCGCCGAATCCATCCCGCTCCCCCCCGAGGTCCTCGACTCCATGTGGCTCGCCGATCTCCGCCGGGGGATGTCGGCCCATC
>CALKTZ010001222.1 GCA_937997355.1 uncultured Planctomycetales bacterium
GTACCGGCCGACCTGAAGAAGGATGCCAGCGGATTCGACCTGCCGATCGCGCTGGGGATGCTCGCGGGGGACGGGCAGGTCCGGCTCGACCGACCCGGGTCGTATACCATCGTGGGGGAATTGGCCCTCACGGGAGAGACCCGGCCGATCAAGGGGGTGCTGGCGATGGCCTTGCAGGCCGCCGCCGACGGGAAGGATGGGCTCCTCGTCCCCTCGGCGAACGCCCCCGAGGCGGCGGTCGTCGAGGGGGTGAACGTCTATCCGATCGGCAGCCTGGCCGAGGCGGTCGGCTTCCTCTCCGGGCAGCTCGACATCGAATCCCAGACGGTCGATCTCGATGACGTCTTCCGCCAGTGTTCGCACATCGAGGAAGACTTCGTCGACGTGAAGGGGCAGGACTACGCCAAGCGGGCGCTCCTGATTTCGGCGGCAGGGGCGCACAACGTCCTGATGATCGGCCCCCCGGGCACGGGCAAGACCCTGCTCGCGAAGCGACTCGCCAGCATCCTCCCTCCCCTCACCCCCGCCGAGAGCCTGGAGACGACCCGCATCTACAGCGCGATGGGATTGCTCCGGCCTGGTCAGCCGTTGATGGCGGTCCGGCCGTTCCGCCATCCCCACCACTCGGTCAGCGACGCCGGGCTCGTCGGTGGTGGCACGATCCCCCAGCCCGGCGAAATCTCGCTGGCCCACAAGGGAGTCTTGTTCCTCGACGAACTGCCCGAATTCAACCGCAAGACCCTGGAAGTCCTCCGCCAGCCGCTGGAGGAGGGGGCCGTCACGATCAGCCGGGCACTCCGGAGCACGAACTTCCCGGCCGAATTCATCCTGGTCGCCGCGATGAATCCTTGCCCCTGCGGGTATCGCTCCGATCCCCGACGCGCGTGCTCATGCTCGGCCCCCCAGGTGGAGAAATACCTGAGCCGGATCTCCGGGCCGCTGCTCGACCGGATCGATCTGCACGTCGAGGTCCCCGCCGTCCCCTTCACCCAGCTCGCCGAGATGCCCCCCGGCCCCACCTCGGCCGATTTCTTGAAAGAGGTCTTCGCCGCCCGCGATCGCCAGGTCGACCGCTTCGGCGACAAGGGGCCGTTGGTCAACGGCCGGATGACCCCCCGCCAGGTCCGCAAATTCTGCCACCTCAAGCCCGACGCCATGGCATTACTCAAGGCCGCCATGGAAGAACTCGGCCTCTCCGCCCGCGCGCACGACAAGGTTTTACGCGTCGCGCGCACGATCGCCGACCTCGAAGGGCACGACGAGATCATGCCCCACAACGTCGCCGAGGCCGTCGGCTACCGCTCGCTCGACCGAAGCGTCTGGATGTGACAATCATTTATGTAGATTTACGCTTCTTCAATTTCTGCTATCGCTTCAGCGGTCAAGACCTCGAAAGAGTCAAAGGTCTTGGCGAACAAATTCCGTTCCTCGAATTTTCGGAACGCTTCCTCGCCTATCGCCTTGATCAATTGCCTGTGCGTGGAAACCAATTCCCGAGTGATTGGATACCCTTGCGCCACTTCCTGAAAGGCTGCCGCATATTCTTCCTCGGTCGGCTGCCGTT
>CALKTZ010001223.1 GCA_937997355.1 uncultured Planctomycetales bacterium
CCGGGACCGCTGGGGAGCCTGACGATGCCGTTCTCGCATTTCAGCGAAGAGGTCTCGCTCGTGACGGGGATGTCGGCATTCCCCTTGAACTCGGTGAACGGCGTGGGGTTCGGGATGATCGACGCGAAGAGGGCGGCGTCGAGATAGCCGAGCCCCGAGCCCGACATGTGGGGCGTGCAGAGCATCCCCGCCTCGTGCGCCATCCGGGCGACGCGCAATGATCGGATGAAGCCGCCGTAATAGTGGAGATCGGGCTGGACGATGTCGACCCCTCGATTGAGGATCGTCCAGCGGAACCGGTATTCGCTGAACTCCTGCCCCCCCCCGGCCACGGGGATTCGTAGGGCGTCGGCCACTTCCTTCGTCTCTTCGAGGTGGTCGAATTCGCAGGGCTCCTCGTAGAAGGCGTATCCGCACTCTTCCATGATCCGGCCGATCCGGATGGCCTCCCTGGCGTCGTAGGAGCTGTTGGAGTCGGCGTAGAGGGTCATCGACGGGCCGAACGCCTCGCGGACCAGCGGGATCAGCTTCTCGGTCCGGCCGGGGAGAGAATCGGCATTCTTGCTCATCCGGCCCCCGAGCCGGAATTTGAGGGCCTTGGCCCCGCTCTCGGCGACGATCTTCTTGAGATAGGCCACCTCCTCCTCGGGGGTATTCCCCCGGTTGCCGCTGGCCCGATAGACGGCGATCTCCCTACGCCGGACGCCCCCCAGCAGGACGCCGACCGACTTGCCGGACACTTTCCCCAGCAGGTCCAGGATGGCGATCTCCGCCGCCGCGACGCAGACCCAGTACGCCAATCCTTGATATTTGTAATTGTCGTTGTGGCGATACAGCTCCCAGAGGAGTGGTTCCAGCTCGCGGGCGTCCTTCTTCCTGAAGAATGGGGCGATCCGATTGAGGAAGACCGGATAGAGGTGGATCATGTGCATGGCGTTCGGCACGCCGATCCCCTCGGCGCCATCGGCCGACCGGACCCGCACCAGGAAGTTCCGGCCGTTGCGGAGCAGCTCCATCGAGTCGATCTCGACCGGCTTCTCGACGAGCTCCTTCCGCAAGACGGGCCTGGCGGCGACCTCGTCGATCCGGTCGGCGCTCACCCGCCGGGCCTCTTCCGCCGCGCTTCCATGCCTCGCGGCCCCGGCCAGCGCCAAACCGCCCAGCGACTTTGCCATGAAGGAACGACGGCCCGGGTTCATGGTCGATCTCCGGCAAATGGGATGAGAAAGCAACACGCCTCATCGTATTCCATCGCCCGCCGTGACTCATACCTGCTGGCATCGGAAATTCTCAAGAATCGGCGGTCTCCATTTCTCGGTGAAGCCGACAATCCCGCGAGTTTGACCTACGTTCAATCTGGCTATCTACGAAATACGAAGTACGAAAAACTGTAGATTTCGTAGTTAAGCGAAATATTTGATTGATACTAAAAGTTTTGTGTCGATTTTCAGACATATTATTGGTTTGTCGAGAATTCGCTTGACGCGGAGTCTTAGAGAAATAAGAATTTTCGATGAGGCGGGCATAGAATCGATTTATTTTGATTCATTCTTCGCTTGCACCCGCATTCCTCGTCGTCGCGTCAAGGGCGCGGGCCTCAAGAGTGTTTTTCTAAGTCGTGCATCATCCGTTCAGGATTCGGGCCTGGGGGCGTTTTCAAGAAGGTGCCCG
>CALKTZ010001224.1 GCA_937997355.1 uncultured Planctomycetales bacterium
ATTCCCACTCCGAGTTCATCGGGAGCCCCGGGATTCGCCTGCTCCGCTACTCCGACGCCACTTCATTTCGAATTCGTGAAAAGGGCTTGACGAAGGGATTCCAAGCTGTAATGATTGAGTGCATGGAGCCATGAACCAAATGGATTGATTACGCGTAGATGTTCTCAGCGTCGTCTCACGGACAAGGGACACATGGTCTCCGAAACATACGGCCGCGGTCTCGCGTCTCGAATGCTCCGCCGCGAAGGGGGAGCGGTTCTTCGAGGGGCGGCACCCGACTGGGAAGCGTTGTTGATTCGATTTCGTTTGCAGAAATGATCAGGATTTGGGTGTGCGAGCCTTGGAGTGAGGCGAGTGAGTGCGTCGAAGGTCGTCGAGAATCGCGTGGTCAAACGCGGCGATGGGCTTTGATTTCGAGCGAATTTCTTGGGAATCACCTTGATCCAGAGCGAGAATTGACCTCATCCTGAACGGAATGCGAACGAGCATCCAGGGTACGGGGTCGGCGCTCCGAGCTAACCGGGGAGTCTGTCGATGGGTAACTTCAAGGCACACGACCGTAATCAAGGGCCCGAACGCCGGCGTGGCCCGAAGCGAGCAAATCTGTTCGGGATGTCGCGCGTCGACTCGCTCGAGAACCGCAGCCTGCTGAATGCGGGCCCCTGGACGCCGTCGTCGCCCCAATTGACCGACGTCCAGAACGGCCCGATGGCGAACCTGGGCGGCACGCTCATCGGCGTTTACTCGGCGTACGCGAATACCCACGGCGACATGAACCAGGTGAAGGCCGCCTACTCCTACCTGCGATTCCAGGGGTCGATGGTTCAGGTCGGCTTCAGCAGCGGTAGCGGCGATTTCAACGGCCTCTTGAATTCGCTGAAGAACCTGGGGATGCAGGTCAGCAGCTCGAGCGCCTATTACGGGCTCGTCGAAGGTTATCTCCCGATCACCCAGCTCCCCGCCGCGGCCCAACTCCCGCAGACCATGAGCGGCCGCCCGATTTACGCCCCGACCGTCAGCTACAAGGGGGTCGCCAATAACGAGGCCGAAACCGCCCTCGGAGTGGCTGCGGCCCGGACGACTTACGGGGTCGATGGCACGGGAATTACCGTCGGCGTGATCTCCGATAGCGCCAACCAGGTGACGACCACCTCCGGCACGGGGCTCGCCGGCTCCTACGCGACGGGAGACTTGCCCAACGGCAAGGTGCAGATCATCCAGGACTACACCGAGGCCGACGCGACCGACGAAGGCCGCGCGATGATGGAGAACATCTACGACATCGCGCCGGGAGCCAACCTCGCGTTCGCCACGGGCTTCATCAGCGACTTCAGCTTCGGCCAGAACATCCTCGCCCTGGCCAATCAGGCCGGCGCGGACATCATCGTCGACGACATCGGCTGGGCCGACGATCCGTTCTTCCAGCCCGGATTCATCACCCAGGCCATCAATACCGTGACGGCCTCGGGCGTTTCCTATTTTTCGGCCATCGGCAATTCGCAGGACTCCGGCTATCTCTCGGCGTTCCGCGGCGTCAATGGGACGGTCACCGGGCTGGGCTCCGGCCGTTTCATGAACTTCAACGCCACCGGCGGGACCAGCCTCTCGCTGCCGATCACGACCGACGGTCCGAATACCACGATCAGCTTCCAGTTCGACCAGCCCTTCAAGACCCAGCAGGCCGCCACGTCGACCAACAGCGTCACCTCGCAGGTGAACATCTACGTCCTCGACGCCAATGGCAACATCGTCGCCTCGGGCACGGATAACAACGTCGCGACCCAGCAGCCGTTGCAATTCTTCTCGATCCCGACCGCGGGGACCTACTCCATCGTCGTCCAGGTGATCTCGGGGGCCGACCCCGGCCATATCGAGTTCTCCCAGTTCGGCGGCTCGGGCACGATGGTCGTTTCCCCGGACTTCAGCGGCAACGGGAACTACTTCGTGAGCGGCGGCGGTCACAGCTCGGCGGTCAATACGATCGGCGTGGGGGCCGCTCCCTGGTGGGCGACGAGCCCTTATCTCAACCAGAACCCGCTGGCCAACGAATCCTTCAGCTCGTTCGGCCCGTCGATCCAGGTGCGCGATTCCGGCGGCAACCTGCTCACCTCGCCGATCACGGTCCTGAATCCGACCATCACCGCCCCGGATGGAGGCAACCCCTCCTTCTTCGGCCAGGTGATCGACACGACCCAGGTGGATCCGCCGACCTCCA
>CALKTZ010001225.1 GCA_937997355.1 uncultured Planctomycetales bacterium
GTGGACAAGGATGCCCCGGACCGCATCGGAGAGTTGCTCGCCAAGGCGGGGGATCGCCTGGAAGGGGCCGTCAACATCCACACGAGCGGCCAGGGAGATCCGGCCGACGTCGTTTTCCTGAGCTACGAGTCGATGTTCTGCTGCCTCCGCGCGCTCGTCTACGCGAAGGGATATCGTGAATTCGGGCTTCGCTGCCTGCTCCTTGCCTGCGATTCCCTCTACGTTCGGCCGGGAGACCTCGACGCCGAGCTAATCCGCCAGTTCGAGCTGGCGCAGCGGCTCAAGCTTTCCCCCCCCGATGCGGTCGCGTCGGCTTCCGCGTTCGTGCGGCGAACCCTGGAATTGCTGGGCAAGTAAGCCGACGATGGTCGATCGGCGATCAAACCGAACCGGAGTCGGCGGTCAATTCGTCGATCGACACGGTTCGGCCCTCGTCGACCGCCTTCCGGACGAGCAGGCCGGTCAAGGTCGCATTGCGGGCATCGCGGAGGGACGTAACGCCGGGGGATTCCGAACCCGGATTCGTCTCCGATGCGCGGATCGAATTCAGGAAATCCCGCAGGGAGAGCCGCGTATCCGGCTGAGGCCCCGGATGGATGGTCCGCCTCTTCTGGTCGCGATCGCGATAGGTCAGGATGCCGGAGTTGAAGTCGAAACCGCCGCGTTCGCCCAGGACCTGGAGCGTGGAGCCGGTGAAATCTTCGGCCGCCGGGGCGATCCAGCTCTGATGGAACGATGCGCGGAGCCCGCCGCTCCATTCCAGCTCGACCGAATAATGGTCGGTCACATCGCGTCCGGGATCGACCTTGGAGAAGAGATCTCGCCGGCCCCAACCCTTGGCCCGGATCGGCGTGGATCGGGTCAGCCAGTGCAGGACGTCCCAGAGATGGACCGCATGCTCGACCATCCAGTCTCCCGAGCGATCGCGACGGCCAAGCCATCCCGCGTGCCCCATCATCGGGCCATTGCTGCTCAGGGACGACGCGCGGATGTCGATCAGGGCGCCGAGCTCGCCGCGTTGGATCAGGTCGATCGCCTCTTGAAATCTCGGGTTTGATCGTCGCTGGAATCCCACCTGAAAGCGGATCCCGGGCGCTTTCTCCGACTCGGCGATCAGGCGGTCGCAGGCATCCAGCTGGATTCCCAGGGGTTTCTCGCCATACAGGTGCTTGCCGGCCTGGAGCGAGTCGCGGTAGGCCGACTCATGTTCATCGCAGGGGAGCGCGACGACGACCGCGTCGAGATCGTTCCGGTCGAGGAGCCTCCGATAGTCGTCCACCGCCTCGCAACGCTGGCCTCGCGTCTTCTCGACGATCCCTTGCCCCCGCTGGCGGTGCTTGGCCTCGGTGTCGCAGACCGCGACGATGGTCGCCGACTCGATTTCGAGCAGGCTCCGGAGCAAGGACGTACCGCGCGTGCCGATTCCGATCACCCCCAGGCGAACCGGGGCGGCCCCCCCCTGCCCGGCGGCTTCGGACAGATTTCCATGCGAAATCGCCAGCGCGGCCGTGGCGGAACAGCCGAGGAAACGACGGCGGTTGACTTGGATCGGAGGCATCGGCAAACCTCGGTGAGGCCGGCAAACTCTCGATGGATTCAATTCACCGATCGACGGCGAGAGGGAATCCATGACTCGCCCAATCGGCAAGCGAGCATACGGAGTATTATATCGGTCCGATCCTGGAAGTTCGAGTCCGCTCGGCGTCGCGGCTTTCCGGCCGGTGGGAATTTGCCGGCGGTCCCCTCTTTCCCGCCCGAACGATCGGATCAAGTCGTGCAGGCGGGTCGTGAACTGGACAACCGTGGTATACTAGGGTTTTGGGTCGATGGACGGGGACGAATCGAGGCTGGTGAGGAGACGATGGCGAAGCATATTTTCGTGACGGGGGGGGTGGTCAGCTCGCTGGGCAAGGGGCTGACCTGCGCTTCGATCGGCATGCTCCTGGAACACCGGGGGCTCCGGGTCAGGCTGCAGAAGCTCGATCCTTATTTGAACGTCGATCCCGGCACCATGAGCCCCTACCAGCATGGCGAGGTTTACGTCACGGATGATGGGTCCGAAACCGATCTCGACCTCGGCCACTACGCCCGATTCACCGACGGTCCCCTCACCAAGGATAGCAACACGACGACCGGAAAAATCTATCTCTCGGTCATCCAGAAGGAACGCGAGGGGCGTTTCTACGAGGGGAAGACGGTCCAGATCATCCCTCACGTCACCGATGAAATCAAGGCCGTGATCCATCGGCTGGCGACCGATGACGTCGATGTGGTGATCACCGAAATCGGCGGTACGGTCGGCGACATCGAGGGCCTCCCCTTCCTCGAAGCTATCCGGCAGTTCCCGATGGACGTGGGCCGGGAGAATTGCCTTTACATCCACCTCACGTTGGTGCCGTTCCTGAAGGCGGCCGGCGAGCTCAAGACCAAGCCGACCCAGCACTCGGTCGGCGCCCTGCGGCAGATCGGCATCCAGCCCGACGTCCTCATCTGCCGGACCGAACATCCGATCCCCGCGGAAGAGAAGGATAAGATCGCCCTGTTCTGCAACGTCGATCGCAAGGCGGTCATCGAGGAGCTCGACCGGCAGTTCAGCATCTACGAGGTGCCTCTCAGCCTCGCGAACAACAAGCTCGACGAGATCCTGGTCAAGCGGCTCGGGCTCAAGGCCAGCCCGCTCGATCTCTCCGACTGGAATCATCTGGTCGATCGCATCATCCATCCTCGGCACGAGGTGCGCATCGCGGTCGTCGGCAAGTACATGAAGCATCGGGACGCCTACAAGTCGGTCTACGAGTCGCTCGATCACGCGGGATTCGCCAATCATGCCCGGGTGCTCGTCGTGCGCGTCGAGGCCGAGGAGCTTGGCGGCCGAGACGCCGAAGCGGTTCTCGGGGGCGTCGATGGAATCCTCGTCCCCGGCGGATTCGGGATGCGTGGCATCGACGGCAAGATTGAGGCCATCCGCTTCGCCCGGACCCAGGGGATACCATTCTTCGGAATTTGTCTCGGAATGCAGTGCGCGGTGATCGAGATCGCGCGCAGCTTGCTCGGTTACGAGGATGCGAACAGCACCGAGTTCGTCCAAACTTCCGCGCATCCCGTCATCAACCTGATGGAAGAGCAACGATCGGTGAAGGAACGAGGCGGCACGATGCGGCTGGGCGCCTGGCCGTGCGTCCTCTCGCCGGGGAGCCTGGCGCGTCAGGCCTATGGCGTCGACGAAATCGAGGAACGGCATCGGCACCGCTACGAGTTCAACAACGAATATCGGAAAAGCCTCCAGGACGTCGGCCTGACCGCGACCGGGACCAGCCCGGATGGCTCGATCGTCGAGATGGTCGAACTGGAGGGGCACCCCTGGTTCCTCGCGGTCCAGTTCCACCCTGAATTCAAATCCAAGCCGAACAAGCCGCATCCCCTCTTTCGGGAATTCATCGCCGCCGCGCTTCGTCGGCGCGAGTCCACGCGAACCGGCCAGGAGGCCGAGAGTCGCACCGGCAACTCGTAGCTGAGCGAGCCATCTCGCGTTGCATCGGATGATCTTGACCATACCGGGAGGATCTTCGCTCTCAAATGATTGTCGCTCGCCATTTTGAAACCGGGGATTGGCTCGAAATCGATCTCGATGGATCGAAGATTCAAAGCATTCGGCGAAGAGAGCCGTCGTCGCAGGAAACTGAATCTACCGGAACGGAACTGTGGGTCGCCCCGGCGTTTTATGACATCCAGATGAATGGACGCTGGGGGCATTCCTACTCAAGCCCTGAACTGACGATCGATCAGGTCGTCGAAATTGCCCGCGCGCAGCGGGTCCTCGGCACCGCCCGGTTCTGCCCGACCCTGATCACGGCCCCTGTCGAGGATCTGCTCCACGGAGTGCAAACGATCGCGGCGGCCTGCGAGCAAGCCTCTGAAGTCGCCGCCATGATTTCCGGAATCCACCTGGAAGGCCCCTTCCTCTCCGAGCGCGACGGCTATCGAGGTGCGCATCCGGCGAGTGCCATCCGCGATCCGGATTGGCCTCTCTTCGAAAAGCTCCAGGAGGCATCCGGCAACCGAGTTGTGATGATGACATTGGCTCCCGAACGTCCCGGCTCGATCGAGTTTATCCGACGAGCCACGAGAGCCGGCGTCAGGATCGCCCTGGGGCATACGGCCGCGAATGGCGAGACCATCCATGGGGCCGTCGAGGCAGGCGCGACCTTGAGCACACATCTGGGAAACGGAATTGTTTCCGAGCTTCCTCGCCATCCGAACCCAATCTGGAACCAGGCGGCCGAGGACCGGCTATCGGCGTCATTCATCGCCGATGGCCACCATTTGGATTTGCAAACCTTGCGGGTCCTCACGCGGTCGAAGGGAGTAGCCCGGTCGATCCTCGTCAGCGATGCCAGTCCCCTGGCCGGGCTGCCGCCCGGCACGTACGGCAACTGGGCCGTCGACCCATCCGGAAAGATCGTCGTCGCGGGAACCCCGTATCTCGCCGGGTCGAATCAAGGTCTGGAGACCGGGATTCGCAACTACCTGAAATCCGACGATCATTCGATCGTCGAGGCGATTCAAACCGTCACGGCCAATCCCGCCCGGTTTCTCGGGCTACCGGCTCCGATCCTGGCCGATGGGGCACCGGCCAATCTGATCCTCTTCACGCGCGAGGAAGATTTCACTATCCGCGAAACATACGTCGACGGCGTTCGCGCGATGGCCGAGTGAACCGTTGTAGCCAAAAGAAACGGGATGACCCAGCCGACTGAGATCGACTGAGCCATCCCGTTTGAAGTTTGAAAGGCCCACGGTCGGAAACCGTGGGCCGTTTGGTTCGGGATCAGGCGGATTCCGCGGGATCCTTGCCGTTGATGAAATCCCCTTCGAGCTTCTGGTAGTCCGGAGGGGTCAGCGTGGATCCGGTCAGGCCGGCGTTCCAGCCGAGCACCTGCTCGGGCTTGCCGCGCTGATGGCTCCGTTCTTCCCACTTGGCCGCCCAGGACTTGTCGGCCTCCTTGACCATCCCCGATTCCTTGTCGAAGAAGAGGGCCTTGCCTTCACGGTAGGAGTCGACGCCCATGTTGACCGTGGCGATCGCGGCGTAGCCGAGGTCGGCGGGGCACTTGGTCTCGGGGTTGCGGGAGCGGATGCATTCGAGGTAATGCTCCCACAACGCGCGGGTGTCGTTGCGCGGCTGCGGGGGGGTGAATTTCTCGCCGCCTTCGCCGCGGTTGGCTCCCGGAGGGGCGGGACGCCCGTCGATCTTCTGCGGGATCACGGCGAACCCTTCATTCGGGGAATCGAAGCGGATCGTGCCGAGGTGGCCGCGGATGACTTCCGGAAGCTGGACGTCGTTGCACATCGTGGCCGAGATGATGACCTGGCAGCCCTGGTCATAATCGGCGACCACCGTGGCGACGTCCGGGACATCCCTGCCGTCATATTCCATGTACAGGCCGCCGCCGCCGACAACCCGGCGGGGGAATCGGAGGCCCATCGCCTGGATCAGGTGGGTGAGCTGGTGGACGAAGAGGTCGGTGTACATCCCGCCGCCGAAATCCCAGTAGCAGCGCCACTGGGCGAACTTGGCCCGATTAAACGCCTGATCGGGGGCCAGGCCGAAGTCGGTCCCGAGGAACATCTTCCAGTCGACCGTCTTGGGATTCATGTCGTGGGTCAGCTTGTAGTACCGCCACTGCCCCACCGTGCTGTTGCGGAAGTAGCTGGTCTGGCCCTGCATGACCTTGCCGATTTTGCCCTCGGTGATCATCTTGTTGGCCATCGCCCACCGAGGATCGGCGGTGGACTGCACGCCGACGGTGAAGATCTGCTTGGTCTTCTTGACCGTCTCGGCGACGCGACGCGCCTCGTCGATCGTGTGCGTCATCGGCTTTTCGCAGTAGACGTCTTTCCCCGCCTCCATGGCGTCGATCGACATCTTGGCGTGCCAGTGGTCGGGGGTCGCGATGACGACCGCGTCGATGTCCTTGTTGTCGAGGAGCTTGCGGTAGTCCTTGGTGACGCGATCCTTGTCCTTGCCTTCCCAGTCGAGCCCGGCCCGCTTGGCGGAGAAGTAGAGGCCGCGACCGACTTCCGCGTTGCCGTCCCACACGTCGCACATGCCGTTGATGTCGACTGGCTTCCCTTCGTCCTTCATCTGGAGCAGGATCTTGATGTGCTCCTGGGCCCGGCCGCCCGGGCCGAGGATTGCGAAGTTGAGCTTGTCGTTGGCTCCCTTCACGGCACCGATAGCGGGATGCGGGAATGCTCCCGCGGCCAGGCCGGCCCCCGTCGCGGCACCCGCCGTTTGCAAGAAACCACGACGGTTGACCGTGGGCTTGTCCTTCATCTTTTGTCGCTCCAGGACAGGTGAATCGGAAGGTTTCTTCACGGAAAGTCGAGCAGACGAATCCACGCACTACGGCTCGCGGACGAGCCTCGTGAAAAATGGATTTTCGAGCAGGAACCGTGCGGTAGCACGAGCACGCGATTCGGGATCACCTTCGCGACCAGGGGTGGACGCCGCGAAGCTTCGACTCTTGGGATGATTGCTGATGTTCGGCGACACGAATCAAACTCCGCTCGAACAACAGATCAGGCTACCCCGGCCCATGCGCCGCGGTCAAGCGGATGCCCCCGGGTTTCTGACCCGTATGGCATCGCGTTCCATTTCATCCGAACCTTCGACGATGTTCGGGACGGGCGACCGCGAAAATGACGCAAGGCCGCACAAACGACGAACTTCGTCGGCCTGGATACGAAAAATCTAGGCTTTTTGGTGATCTCGGTTCGTCAGAGCAAGACGGTTTCGTCGCAGGGCTTGGTGACGGCGGATCGAGGAAGGCTCTGTGGGGGGGGATTCCAGATGTGAGTTACGCGGTTCCTCCCCGCATTCTTCGAATGATAGAGCGCCTCATCGGCCTGCGCGACGAGATCTTCGACCGAGATCGAGTGCGACGGGTCGGTCGTGGCGACTCCGAAGCTCGCCGTCAGCGGGACCATGTTCCACGAGCCTCGGGAGATGGCCCGCCGCAATCGTTCCGCGACTTCGGTGGCCGCCTCCGGGCCGGTCGACGGGAGCAGGAGCACGAATTCCTCTCCTCCGTAACGCGCGACGAGATCGTGTTCCCGGACCTCCGATCGGAGGATCGTCGCGATCGTCCGGAGGACCTCATCGCCGGCCAGATGCCCGAACGTGTCGTTGTATTGCTTGAAATGATCGACATCGAGCATGATGAGGGATAGCGGGAGCCCGTGCCGGGAGGCGAGGCCGGCGTGCAAATTCAAATCTTGACCGAACCTGCGTCGATTGTTCACGCCCGTCAGCTCGTCGGTCGTCGCCATCTCGATGAGCCGGGAATTCTGCCGCCCCAGGGCGTTGTGGACTTCCAGGATGCGAGACGCGATCTCCAGCCGGACGCAGAGTTCATCGGCGTCGAGCGGCTTGGTCAAGAAATCATCCGCGCCGGCGTTGAGCCCCTCCAGCTTGTCCTCCCGGCTATTGCGCGCGGTGAGCAGGATGATGTACAGGTAGCCTTCGGTGAATTGGCTCCGGATTCGGCGGCAGAGTTCCAGGCCGTCGAGCCGGGGCATCATCCAATCCGAGATGAGAATGGGAACCTGCTCGCGCCGAATCTGTTCCCAGGCTTCTTCGCCGTCGGCGGCTTCCAGGACCTGGTGCCCCAACTGTTCCAACAGCCGTCGCAGGTAGCGCGCGGTCGGGAGTTGATCTTCAGCGATGAGGATTTTCATTGGGTTGAATCTTTCCGAGGCAGGATCATGAGAGGTCCGATCTCCGCTAACCCTCTGGCGATTCGATCGAGCGAGGCATGAACCCCATCCTGGATTGGGGTGTCCTATCGTCCGTGGGCTGGGGCTGGTGGAACGACGACCAGAGAGCGGAGAAAGCCGCCCTCATGGTCGCCGGAGCTGTCTTCGATTTCCTTTATTGAGAAGCTTAGGCCGAATTTGACACGCTGTCTCGTTCGATCGCAGGAAAGATGATTGCATTGAGAAACATGCCGGCCCACACCCGGCCAGAGTTGCAGAATTGAGTTCTGGCTGGCCGTATTTCTTGCCGAAATTTGCCAGGTTCTCGTGTCGAGCAGGGCAGGATTCGGACAATCGGGGCGGACTCGAGCCCGAGCAATTCCTCATGCCGTCCCGGCATCGACGACGATCCCCCTGGGCGTCTTGAGTTGTGAGATCGGGGTGGATTCTTGTAAGATAGTTGTAGACCAATTTCTGTCGCATGCTTTCGACGCGCGATCAGCCCGGAGAGAGGATAAACGTGGCCGCTATTGAAGACCGCGAGACCCTGACCAATCGCAAGCCGTCAACGGGTGCGGATATCGTTGTCGAGTCGCTGGCGCGTCATGGGGTCGATACCGTATTCGCCTATCCGGGCGGAGCGAGTATGCCCCTCCACCAGGCCCTGACCCGTCATCGCGACCGGATCCGCACCATCCTCCCCCGCCACGAGCAAGGGGGAGTGTTCGCGGCGATCGGCTATGCCCGGGCCACGGGAAAACCCGGGATCGTGATGGCGACCTCCGGCCCGGGGGCCTTGAATCTCGTCACCGGGCTTGCCGATGCCAAGATGGATTCCGTCCCCCTGATCGCCATCACGGGGCAGGTCCCCACCCACGTCATCGGCACCGACGCGTTCCAGGAAACGCCGATGGTCGAGGTCAGCCGGGCCATCACCAAGCACGCGTATCTCGTCCAGGACGCCCGGGACCTGACCCGGGTCGTGAAGGAAGCCTTCCATCTGGCGAATACCGGCCGGCCCGGCCCGGTGCTGATCGATCTCCCGAAGGACATCCAGAACACCCTGGTCAACAACCCGGATTTCGATGTCGCGATGGATCTGCCCGGCTATAAGCTCCCCGCCGAGCCCGACCCTCGGAAGATCCAGGCCGTCATCGAGGCGATTCAGGCGAGCCGAAGGCCGATCATCTACTGCGGCGGCGGCGTGATCGCCGCGAACGCGGCCGACGCGCTCCGCGAGTTCGCGACCAAGACCGGCATCCCGGTCGCCATGACGGTCCACGGCCTCGGCTCGATCCCGAGCGACCATTATCTCTCGCTCAACATGCTGGGGATGCACGGGACGGTTTATGCGAACTACGCCGTCAACGAGGCGGACCTCCTGCTGGCGTTCGGCGTCCGGTTCGACGACCGCGTGACGGGCAAGCTGAGCGAATTCGCCAAGCATGGCCGGATCGTCCACGTCGATATCGACGCCTCGGAAATCAACAAGAACAAATACGCCCATATCCCGGTCAATACGGACGTCCGGAGCTTCCTGGAGGCCATCAATCCCCTGGTCGCCGCCGGCGACTTCCGGGATTGGCATCAGCAGATCGATGAGTGGCGTGCCAGCGACCCGATGACTTACGATCAGCGGGACGACGCGATCATGCCCCAGTACGTGCTGGATCAGTTCTGCGCGCTGACCCAGGGGGAATTCATCATGACCACGGGGGTCGGCCAGCATCAGATGTGGGCCGCCCAGTGGGCGCGGCTCAAACGGCCTCGAACCTGGATCACTTCGGGCGGCCTCGGCTCGATGGGGTATGGGTTGCCCGCCGCCATGGGTGCGCAGGCGGCGTACCCCAACACGCTGGTCGTCGATATTGACGGCGACGGCAGCTTCGTGATGAACATCCAGGAACTCGCCACGATCCACTGCGAGAATCTCCCCGTCAAGGTGATCGTCCTGAACAACCAGCATCTGGGGATGGTCGTTCAATGGGAGGACCGCTTCTACGCGGGGAATCGCGCCCACACCTACCTCGGGCCCGTGGACAACCCCGAGGCCATCGGGCAGGGTGACGGTGAACTCCCGGAGGCCCTGTATCCGGACTTCGTCGAAATTGCCAAGGGCTTCGGCATCAAGGCCCGGCAGGTTCGGAACAAGAGCGAGGTCGTCGAGGCGCTCAAGGAGATGATCAATCACCCCGGGCCTTACATTCTCGACATCCTGGTCCCCTACCAGGAACACGTGCTGCCGATGATACCGGCGGGTGCGACGGTGCGCGAGATCATCAAGCGCTGATGCGCCCACTCGCGGGGGTTGGTTCGCGGGGGGATGTTGGACGATTCTTCCACGGCTTTCCAGATGCGGCGAGTTGTTCGTCGTGGTTCCGGTGAGCTGTGGATCAATCGATCTTTCGCGCCTTTGACGAGCCGGGTGGATTGTAGGACGGCTCGGGAATCGTGGGCTGGAGAGACTGCTTGGCCGGGCGTTTGCGTTCCGCCTCGCTCAGTTGACCCAGATCGGCTCGTCGATCAGCAGGCCGTACTTCTTCATCTTCTTGTAGAGCGTGGTCCGATTGATGTCGAGCACGCGGGCCGTTTCCTGGCGGTTCCAGTTGAACGCCTGGAGCGCCTGGATGATGATTTTCTTCTCGGGTTCTTCGAGGGCCTCTTTCAACGGCCGAATCCCCATGGAGATATGAGGCCGGGGGAGGTTGTTGGCCGAGCCGCCGGACCGAGGCGGCCGGTGCTGGTGCAACGCCGGAGCGAGATGGCTCGAAGTGATCCGGCTCCCCGTGCAGAGCGCGACCGCTCGTTGCACGACCCCTTCGAGTTCTCGGAGATTACCGGGCCACTCGTGACGATGGAGCACGTCGATGGCGTCGCGGGTGAAGCCGGCGATATTTTTATGGTATTCCCGAGCGAACCGGGCGCGGAAATGCTCGGCGAGGTGCTCGATGTCGGTCCCGCGATGGCGGAGCGGCGGGAGGGTCAGGGAAATCACGCTGATGCGATGATAGAGATCCTGGCGAAATCTCCCCTGCTCCACCAAAGT
Organism: uncultured Planctomycetales bacterium; assembly: GCA_937997355.1. GTDB lineage: Bacteria > Planctomycetota > Planctomycetia > Isosphaerales > Isosphaeraceae > CALKTZ01. The sequence continues at coordinate 10,805 of CALKTZ010001225.1, forward strand.
CGGGAGGCTCTCGCTCGTCGACATGATGAACCGCACGTCATTGATGAGGAGCGTCTGGCCGGAGCTTGCCTCGTAGTCTCTCACCTGAAGCTCCCGGAGGAGCTGCAACTGAAGATCGGCGGGCAAGGCTGCAACTTCGTCGAGGAGAAGCGTGCCTCCTCGTGCCATGGTCAACTTGCTGGTCCACTCCATGCTCCAATTCGGATGGCCCGACGAGCCGTTCAAGCCTCGATCGGGCGCCTCGGAATCCTCGGTGAACGCCGTGCAAGGGAGCGTGACCAAGGGGTGATCCCCCCGATTCCCGGTATGGTGGATGATCCGGGCCAGCAAGGTCTTTCCGGTCCCCGGTTCCCCCTGAACCAGGACCGGCGTCTTCGCCGGTGCGATGGCGGTCGCCATTTCGACGATCTGCTTGAGGCTGAGATCGTTGCCGATCAGGCCGAGATCCCGGACCGCCGGTTCCAGACGAGTCTCCGCGTGTGGGACTCCCGGCGTCGCGGCCGGGGCCGAATTCGGAATATTCGCCGAGTTCGACAGGAGTGGCATGACCGAGTCGGCAGTCGGGACCGAAAACTCACCGAATCCGGATCTCGCCGGGTTCATCAAGTCCGCGATCGGGTTCTGGTCCGGCGCGTTGTTGACGCTGCTCAGTCGGTTCGTCGCGGCCGGGCTTGTCGTCGAGGCGCGGGAACCTGAACCGCCGACGGGGCGGGCATCGCACGCTTCGAGGGCCTGCATGACCGTGGCCCTGAGTTCGGCGGCGGGGACCGGATATTTGAGGATCGCGGTCGCCCCCAGTCGAGACGCTTCCTTCCAACGTTCCGCATGGACCTGCGAGAACATGAGGATGACGGGCGTTTCCCGATGCTTGCGGCGGATGTATGCGAGCAATTCGAGCGCATCGGCATCCTGCGGATCCGCGCCGGCCAAGACAAGGTCGACCTTGTCTCGCTCCATCAGGCGGACTGCGGCTCGATCATTCGCGGCCTCCTCGATGAGATGACCGAGAGACTTCAACATGGAAGTCAGCAAGGCGAGCCCCGAAGGGTCTTCTTGCACGATGAGAATCCGGAATTTATGCATGGATCTTCGTCTTTCGAGAAAATCGTCCACGCGTGAGTTTGCGAACGAGAGACGGCTTCGGAAATCGCGGCGGATCGGCCCATCCGACTTCCCGATCAGGTTGCCTTCTCATTTCCCATCACAGCGTCGAGGTTCCAGGATGCAACTCTTGATGTTGGGGAACGTCTCCGCGAAACCACCGGAATCGACTGAAATCCCGGTCGCCCCGCGGCCGAAAAGAATCTTTCGGCTCCAACATGTCGCTCTGATGAAACGAGTATGTCATGGATGCAACATCGTCAATGAAAGCGTTGGGTTTTCGAAGGCTTGTTGCAAGAATGCATTGTTGGTTGGCCTCTCGTGGGAACGAATAACGATCGGAGCCCGTCCGACCTCGCGTTAGCTGTGTAGGAGAGTACTCTTGGGAAAGCCGGCGTGGGCGCAGTGGAAGCCTCGCGAAACCATCGAGGATTCATGGCTCGCAACGACTGTCTTGATGGTCAAAAACAGAAACCGATCATCAAACCTCGCGTCAATTCGGCCACGGCACGTCTTCGAGCCAGTCGATTCACCGCGTTTCTCCGACTCTCTCAAACCGCTCCATTCACGTTCAACGGAATGGACATCATCTCGGTTTGCCTGGAGAGTGAAAAATCAGGTTGCGCGTGGGTGTGATCCATGATATGTATCGAGAATTCGTTCCGGCGTGACGTGGGTGTAAATCTGAGTTGTCGTTAGATTACGATGTCCCAGCAACTCTTGCACACTCCGAAGATCGGCTCCGCGATCGAGGAGATGGGTGGCGAAGCTATGCCTGAGTGTGTGCGGGCTGGCGGAACTGATGATTCCTGCTCGACTTAGGTGTTCAACCAGCAGTCGCCCTACGCTTCGGATACTCAATCTTGATCCATAACGATTCAAGAAGATAGCAGGTTCGGTGTTTTTTTTGGGATTTCGAAATTTCATCCATTCTTGCAACCAGTGGATGGCGGTTGCCCCCACCGGACAGAGTCGTTCATACCGTCCTTTCCCACGAACGCGGACCAGCATCCGGTCACGATCCAGGTCATCCAGGTTCAGTCCGATCCCCTCGCTCACTCGAAGGCCCCCCCCATAGAGGCATTCGAAGAGGGCGCGATCGCGGATGCCGAGGGGCTCGTTTGTGGGGATTGAGTCGAGAAGACGTATCACCTCATCGACCTTGAGGAGTTTCGGGAGGCGCTTCGGTTGCTTGGGGTTCCGCAGGCCGGCGGTCGGATCGGCGGCGAGTCCGTCGAGGCGTCTCAGATAGCGAAAGAAGGTACGCAGGCTCGCCAGGCGACGCGCGACGGTCGTCGACGCGTAATTCCGGCCTGAAAGCCATGCCGAGTAGCGTCGCATGAGCGAAGTATCGATTTCGGAGGGATCGACGGAGTCCCCGCGCGTTTCCCGGAGGAATTCGAGGAGGAGATTGAGATCGTTCTCATAGGAACGAAGCGTGTGCGACGAGGCCCGTCGATCGCTGGCGAGGTGGTCGAGGAACCGCTTTACCGCCGACTGCATGAATCGTCCCTTTCTGCCCTACCAGGCCAATCTCGGTCCGTTCACCTCAAATAGAATGCGGTCTCACTGAAAATAGTCGGCTTTCTTCGGCCCGAGTACGCCGGAAATTCATGGAGCCAAAGGAAATCTGACGGGAAATCGCCGATTGGGGTTCCCTCGGGGTGGCGTTGATGATACGATTCTCTTGC